>JAZSLR010000102.1:0-6986 GCA_045535475.1 Acutalibacteraceae bacterium
GCCTTGGCATTTGTGCCCTCGTGAAACAGATAAAGAGGAATGTTGCTTTTACCATTTTTCATAAAATGCAAGCCTCCGTTCTAATTAGTATAATTATAGCAATTATTAATTATCATTTCAAGGGCAGAACAAAAATATTAATAACAAAATATTGCCGTAAAAGTTTAACAATTTGACGATAAAAGTTACAATTATGTCACCTTCATTGACAAGGTTGCACATATTTGATATCATTATTTCGGTTTATAATGCAAAATTGCGGCATAAAACATTTATATTCCGTTATCAAACGGCAAGGAGCAGAAAATGATCAGTTCAGATAATTTATGTATGGGCTGTATGCGTGAAATCGGCGAAGCAAAGCAGTGCCCTTACTGCGGATTTCATTCAGAATCAGCTCAAATATCGCCTTATCTTCCCATCAGAACCGTTATTTCAAACCGATATCTTGTCGGCAAACTTCTCGAATATAACGGTGAAGGTGCAACATATATAGGTTGGGATCTCACGGAGAAAAAAGCAGTTAAAATCAGAGAATTCATTCCCGATTCGTTCACTATAAGAACCTCATCAAACCTCAAGCTTCAGATAATGCGCGGAAGCGAAGAGGCTTTCACGGAGCTTCGTCAGAGCTTCGAGGAGTTGTGGACAAAGCTTGCAAAGCTCAAGGGTCTTTCAGCTCTTATCAGCGTAACCGATGTTATTTCGGATTACGGGACCTCCTACGCAATCAGCGAGCATTTTGAGGGAATCACGCTCAGAGATTATCTTCTCAAGAGCAACACGGGGTATATTCCCTGGGAGAAGGCAAGGCAGCTGCTTATGCCTATTCTCTCAACTCTCGGCACCCTTCATTCTCTGGGAATTATTCATAAGGGAATTTCGCCGTCAACGCTTGTTATTTCGCCCGACGGCAAAATAAAGATAACCGGCTTCTGCATCGGAGCCGCAAGAACCGCAAGAAGCGATCTCAACAGCCAGCTTTTCGACGGATATGCGGCAATCGAGCAGTACGGTTTTGACGGAAGTCAAGGCACGTGGACGGATATTTACGCATTTGCGGCTGTGCTTTACCGCACTCTCATCGGCAGTGACCCGATTTCCGCAAAAGAGAGGATGTCCAATGACCGGCTGATGGTGCCCGGCAAATTCGCCGAAGCACTGCCCGCATACGTCATCAACGGACTCATCAATGCTCTTCAGATTCTGCCAGAAGACAGAACCCGTACCGTTGAACAGCTCAGAGCCGAGCTTTCCGCTTCGCCTGCCGCAACGGCAGCAAGCGGTCAGTATCAGCAAAGGTCGGTTGTTCCGCCCGCGGCACCCTCCGGCAAACCCGCTCCGCAGAAGCCCGCATCAGCTCCCCCGCCATCTAAAAAAAGCGGCAAAGGCAAGAAAAAAGGCGGCACTCAGATTATTGTCACATCTGCAATCGTCAGCTTTGCGGTCTGCCTTGTTATATGCATAATTCTTGCTTTGACGGTATTCCGTGACAGAGTTTCAATAGATTTCGGAGGTCATAACAATCCCTCCGAAGTCACTGTTCAGCAGACTCAGGCAGAACCCGTTGCCGTTCCCACTTTCATCGGCAGAAGCTATCTTGATATATCGTCAAACCCCGTGTTTGCTCAGAATTTCGAATTCGGCGATCCCGAATACGTTTATGACGATGAGGTTTCGGAAGGCTACATTGTCGGCCAGAGCGTTCAGCCGAATGATATGGTTGCTCCCGGAACAAAAATCACTCTTTACGTAAGCAAAGGCAAGGAAGAAATTATTCTTCCCAACGTTATCGGCTCGGATTATGAAGAAGCCGTTGTCCGCCTTGAAGAGCTCGGATTCGTCTGCAAAAAGAGTGAAACCTCTCACGGCAATTACAGAGAAAACGAAATAGTTTCTATGTCGCCCAGTTCAGAAAAAGCATATTCTCCCGGAACAACGATTTATCTCATAGTTTTCGTTCCCGAAGCCGAGATTGTGACAAACGAATTCGGTGAAATTATCACTCCCGAAGAAAATGTTCCCGAAGAGGATATTCAGTCAGAAGAATAAATTATTTTAACGGGTGGCTTATTCGGTCGCCCGTTTTTCGAAACGAAGAAATGAAAAATACTTTCCCCTCATACTACAAAAAATTCATCTGCATTGCCGACAAATGCCCCGACACCTGCTGTGCCGGATGGGCGGTTGTTGCAGACGCCGAAAGCCTTGAAAAATACAGCAAAACATCAGGTGAATTCGGAGAAAAAATCCGAAGCATTATTGCTGTTGATGAAGATGGCGACACCGTTTTTACTCCGATAAACAATCGCTGCCCTTTTCTGCTTGACAGCGGACTTTGCGAGATGTATATTGAGCTTGGTCACGAATCTCTCTGCCGAACCTGCCGTCAGTATCCGAGGCACATAACATATTTCGGCGCGCGGAGCGAAACAGGTCTTTCCCTCTCCTGCCCCGAAGCGGCAAGGCTGATTATGCAGAGCAATGACCCGATAACATTCGAAACGGAAAACACACTCGATTTCCCTCAGCCCACCGACATCGACCCCGAACTGTATTTTACACTCCTCGATGCACGAAAAAAGGCGATTGATATACTTCAGCGCAGAGAATTTTCAATCCGCCGACGCATATGCGCATTTCTTGAATTTTCAAGAGATATCGCACCCTCTGTACGCCATTATGAGTACAATAAAATCCGTGCAGCAATCAAAAAGGATTATTTTGAAACGCAAAAAACCGTTTACTCTCAAAGAAGAGCAAACGGTGCAATTAAAAAATGTTTTTCGGATTTTCGCAATCTTGAATCACTTGATTCATTATGGTCAAGCCGCCTTTCAGGCGCCGAAACCGTTGATATTCCTGAGTTTTCAAAAAACGAAACAGAGTCCGAGCATCTTATGGTATACTTTGTTTTCCGTTATTTTTTGGCAGCGGTTTTTGACCGTGATTTACTCACAAAATCAAAGTTTGCGGCGGTTGCGTTCATCGTTATTCAAAAGCTCTGTGCCGCCCAAAATGCCGACAAAGAAAAACGCATTCAGATAATGCAACGATTCTCTAAAGAGGTTGAGCATTCTGCATCGAATATGGATTATCTGAATATCGCAATGAAAAAAAGCCGCTTTTACAGCGTTGATAATCTCATAAATATTATTCAGGAGAAATAATTATGAAGTACTGTAATCTCGTCAACACAAAGCAGGGCAGCAAATCGGTTCACCGTTTTTCAAACGGCAACACCCTGCCCCTTGTTCAGCTTCCCTTCGGTATGGCGGCATTCGCTCCGCAGACCGTCGAGGGCAACATTCGCTGGTATTATCATCCCGACAGCCGAAGCCTTGAGGGAATCCGTCTTACCCATCAGCCATCTCCCTGGATTGCGGACTACGGCGCAATGCTTTTCAGCCTGCAAAACAGAAAAATGGGTGGCTTCGACGGCGAGGACAGATGGTCGGGCTTCAGACCCGAGGATACAATTCTCACCCCGTACCGTCTTAAATACCGTTTTCTTCGCTGCAGAGCGGATTTCGAGCTTGCTCCGACAGAGAGAGGTGCGGTTATCAAAGTTGATTTTGACGAGGATATCGACAACTATTTTTCCGTCACTCCCGTCAAGGGCAACAACGCCTTCCGCTTTGATGAAAAGACAAACACTCTCTACGCTTCAACCGATATGCATATGAGCGGCGAAGCGGTTAAATTCAAGAATTATA
This sequence comes from Acutalibacteraceae bacterium, assembly GCA_045535475.1. Classification (GTDB taxonomy): domain Bacteria; phylum Bacillota; class Clostridia; order Oscillospirales; family Acutalibacteraceae; genus CAG-177. Next base: position 3,717 of record JAZSLR010000102.1, read on the forward strand.
TTGTTTTAAAGTTCCCCGAAGGCAGTGTTGATGTTGATAAAACACTCATCAGCAACGATGATAAATTCAGAAAAGGAACAAAGTGCAGAGGTAAAAAAGCAGGAATTCACATTGCTCTCAAGAATAAGTCGACCGAAATCAAACTCGCAACATCTTATATCAGCTTCAATCAAGCTCTTCTCAACCTTGAATCCGAACTTTCGGGTGCAACTCTCAAGTCAGTCAAGACTTTTGCCGAAGCAAAATGGGAAGAATATCTCTCGAGAGTCAGAATTGAAACCAAAAATAAGAAGATGCTCAAAACCTTCTATTCCTGTATGTACCGTGCATTCCTCTATCCCCACAAATGCTATGAATACGATAAAAACGGCAACGCAATCCACTACTGCCCCCACGACGGCTCTACACGTCCCGGTGTAAGATACACCGACAACGGTTTCTGGGATACATACAGAACAGTTTATTCCTTCTTCTCACTTGTTGCAAAAGATGAGATGAAAGAGATGCTCACCGCCTTCATCAACGAATATACCGAAAGCGGATGGCTACCCAGATGGCTTTCAATCGGCGAATGCGGATGTATGCCCAGCACGCTCATCGACGCAGTCATCTGTGATGCCGCTGTCAAGGGATTCATCAAAAAAGATTTGCTCGAGGTTGCTCTTGAAGGTATGATAAAGCATTCCGTAAAAAATGCTCCCCACAGCCGCTTCGGCAGAAACGGTGCGGAGAGCTACTGCAAACTCGGCTATGTGCCCTATGAAGAAGAAAAAGAGAGCGTCAACCTCACCCTCGATGCCGCTTACGGCGACTGGTGCATCGCCGAAATCGCAAAGCTTCTCGGCAAGCCCGACATCGAAAAGGAATACAGAAAACGTGCGCTCAATTATAAAAATCTTTTTGACTCCGAAACCGGATTTATGCGCGCGAAGGATAAAAACGGCAATTTCAGACCCGGATTCACACCTATCGGCTGGGGTCGTGACTATACAGAGGGCAGTGCGTGGCAGAATTCATTCGCCGTGCCTCACGACATTGAAGGTCTTGCAGACCTCTACGGCGGCAAGAATGAGCTCATCGAAAAGATTGACGAGCTTTTCGCAACTCCCCCTCACTACGAAATCATCGGCTACGGTTGTGAAATCCACGAGATAACGGAAATGGCGGCGGCGGACTTCGGTCAGTGCGCTATCTCGAATCAGCCGAGCTTCCACATTCCTTATATATATTCCGCACTCGGCGATGTTGAAAAGACCGCTTATTGGGTAAAGAAGCTCTGCGATGAGGCATTCTCCTATGAGGATGACGGCTTCCCCGGCGACGAGGATAACGGCACAACCGCTATCTGGTATATCTTCGGCGTGCTCGGTCTTTATCCCTTCTGCCCCGGTACAAAGGAATTTGTCAAGGGCATAAAACAGGTTGACAAGGCTTTCATCGGCGAAAAAGAGCTTGATGTCAACAAATTCGAAGGCAATAAAATCAACTATGACGATATAAAATAATCTCGGAAAGGAAAAATAAAATGGAAAGATTTCTTATTATCAACGCAGACGATTTCGGTATGTGCAGAGGTGCCAACCTTGCGGTTATGGACCTTCTCAAGGACGAAAAAAGCGCTCTCACATCGTCAACGATTATGACCCCCTGCGCCTGGGCACCCGAGGCTTGTCAGTTTGCCGCGGCAAATCCTGAGCTTGCAATCGGTGTTCATCTCACCTTCACCAGCGAATGGTCAAAATATCGCTGGGCACCTGTAAATTCAAGCAATACCGACTCTCTCCGCGACGAAGAGGGTTTTATGTGGCACGAGAGCGATCAGGTTGAAGAGAATGTTGACATCGACGAGGTTGAGGGCGAAATCAGAGCACAGATTGAACGCTGCAAGAAGCTCGGTTTAACCAATCCTTCTCATCTCGACAACCATATGGGCTCGCTCTACGGCATCGAAACCGGCAGATTCGAGCTTCTTCAGACAACCCTTGCAATCGCAGGCGAATACGGTCTTCCCTTCCGTCTGCCCGGCACATTCTCGGATGCAATGCTCGGCAATTCAATGCTTGAAATCAATGTTGACAAGAGCCTTATCGATATGGTATTCGGCAAAATCGTTGCATTCGCAAACGCAAACGGCGTTGCACTCCCCGACCATCTCATCCCCAACGAATGGGGCGGCCCTCAGGACGAAAGCTACGAGAATTTCAAAGAATACCTCTACAATCTCTATGCATCAATGCCTGAAGGCATCACCGAAACTTATCTTCATCCGTCGCTTGAAACCGATGACCTCAAGGGCACATCGGGTGCATGGCAGCGCAGAGTCTGGGAATATCAGGTTATGAAAGACCCTCAGACCCGCCAGCACATTGAAGCTCACGGCATCAAGCTCATCAACTACCGCGACCTTGCGGCGATGAGAAAATAAAAATAACAAAGGGACTGACCCTCCCAAAAAGGAGGGACAGTCCCTCTTTTATTTATCTGAACGCCAGATAGAAATATGTTGTACCCATTTCGTTAAGCATAGGATTACACGACCTTGCAACGGTTGAATCGCCGTTTCTTGCCCTGAATCCCGTGGAAGTCACTTCAACGCCGAGGCTCGAGCCGTTGGCAAGTCCGACAGCCGCCAGCGCAAAGTATTTATTTGATGCGGAATCAAAAGACATCAGCGGCAGTCCGCTGCCGACCACAATAACAACACTCGGCTTGAATCCGAGAGAAATCGACCTTGACGCACTGCCCGTGCCGAAATATGACCCTGTCTCAAACGGTGCGTTGAGATAAGTCTGCTGTTCGGGAGAAAGATGGATTGCCGCGTCGTTGATGTGCGTGCCGCAAAGATGTTCCTTATTGATGAAGGACGGAAAATCAAGGCTCGAGCTTGTTGCCGGACAGAGCGAGGCATTGACCGTTGCCCACGCGCTGAGCACGAAAGCATCGGTATCTCTGTCCGAAACAATTCCGTCGCAGCCTGAGTTGAGAATATCAAGACCCGAAGCAAAGGTCAGGCAATCAATGATATCCGTGAACGCATCATGGCAGGCTTCACCTCCCGAAGAATACGGAGCGTGAATAGAAAGCCTGAGCATTATTTTTGCTTGCCTGCAATATTCGTTTTCAACAAGAACGCCTTCATCGTTTTCCGTAAAGGAATCAACAATTTCCATACTTTGAATGCCGACCGCAACCGTGGTATTTTTAAGCGGTACGGCCTTTTTTATTGCCGGGAATTCCGTCAGAAACTTGATATGGGAAAGCTCGCTTCTC
>JAZSLR010000134.1:0-18262 GCA_045535475.1 Acutalibacteraceae bacterium
CGTTTCTGTTGATATTCGGAAATTATGTGATATAATTGTTTCAAGGAGTGATTTAAAATGAAAAGATTAATCAGAATAACCGCAGTTTTTCTTGCGCTTTCGTTTGTTTTCGGATGTATGTCATTTGCACAGAATGAAAATATTCCTGAAATGACGGAATACGGCTTTGTTGACTGCGGTGACGTTAAGATTGAATATGGTATTTACGGTTCAGCCGAAAACGAACCTCTCTTGCTTCTTCCTCCGAACGGGGGAGATATGCATTGCTTTGATGACAGCATTCTTCCCGAAATGTCGAAGCATTTCAGAGTCATAACCGTTTCTCCCAGAGGCACGGGAAACTCGGGATGGAAAGAGGGAACAATGAATTTCGAAACAATGGCAGAGGATTTGCTGAAGCTTCTTGATTATCTGAAAATAGAAAAAACAAATATTTTCGGATTCAGCGACGGCGGAAATCTCGGCGTTGTTTTTACCCTTGCTCATCAGGACAGAGTTAAATCCCTTGTCATAATGGGTTCAAACATCAACACATTCGGCACAAACACCTTTGACCAGATACAGATTACATATCAGTACATCGTGCTCTGCATTGAAGCGTGGATTTACGGCGATGAAGAAACAAAAATCCGCCGTGACATCAAGGGAATGATGGTCGGTCAGCCGAGTCTGACATTCAAGGACATTTCCGCTATCAAAGTGCCCGTTCTCAACATCTACGGTGAGCACGATATGATTCAGCGCTGGCATTCGAAAATGATTACAAAATCAATCGAGGGCGCACAGGAGCTTATGATTATCGGCGGCGGTCACAGCACTTGTTTTGATTATACGGATACGGTCATCAACCCCGCTTTGCTTGAATTTTACGGAGTTTCCGAATAAATTATATTGACAATATATTTATTGTATGATAGAATTAGTCAACTTAATATCAAAGGTTTTGACGGGGAGGGCAGCGCAGATGTGCTCTCAGAGAGTCGGCGGTTGGTGAAAGCCGATGTGCGGCAGGCGTATGTTGTAGCCCCTGAACCGAAAGGAAGAAAGTGCCTTGTGCATCAGTAGAACCTTTCCGTGATTGCTGCGTTAATGCATAGGGCTTGTCAGAGCCCAAAGAGCGGCATCGTATGATGCAATTTGAGTGGTACCGCGGGTATGATTTTACTCGTCTCATTGATTTATTATGAATCTGTGAGACGATTTTTTTATGTCTCACGAAGAAAGAAAGGATTGATTTTCTTATGGCAAAAGAGCTTGCCAAGCAGTATGATCCGAAAAACGTTGAGGATCGTATTTATGACTTCTGGCTGAAAGGAAAATATTTCCACGCCAAGGTTGAAAACGACAAAAAACCTTACACAATAGTTATTCCGCCTCCCAATATCACAGGTCAGCTTCATATGGGTCACGCCCTCGATAATACTCTTCAGGATATTCTTATCCGCTGGAGAAGAATGCAGGGCTATGATGCACTCTGGCTTCCCGGCACCGACCACGCATCAATCGCTACGGAAGCAAAGATTGTTGAAGCAATGGCAAAAGAGGGTCTTACCAAAGACGACCTCGGCAGAGACGGCTTCCTTGTCCGCGCCTGGGACTGGAAAGAAAAGTACGGCGGACGCATCATCGAACAGCTCAAGAAAATGGGTTCATCCTGCGACTGGGACAGAGAGCGTTTCACTCTTGACGAAGGCTGCAGCAGAGCGGTTCGTGAAGTTTTCGTAAGACTTTATGAAAAAGACCTTATTTACAGAGGCAACAGAATGGTTAACTGGTGCCCCTACTGCGAAACTTCAATCTCTGATGCCGAAGTTGAATACGAAGAGCAGGACGGTAATTTCTGGCATCTTCTTTACACCGTTAAAGAAACAGGCGAGAAGCTTGAGCTTGCAACAACCAGACCCGAAACAATGCTCGGAGATACCGCTGTTGCAATCAACGCAGAAGATGAAAGATATGCTCATCTTCACGGCTGCCACGTTATTCTTCCTCTTCTTAACAAAGAAATTCCCATCGTTTGCGACGAACACGCAGATATGACCAAGGGAACGGGCGTTGTTAAGATTACACCTGCCCACGACCCCAATGACTTTGAGGTTGGCAAACGCCACAATCTTCCTATGGTCAGAACATTCACATATGACGGTTATATGACCGGTGCCGCCGATAAGGCTCAGTATGATGAGCTTGTTGCAAGCGGCAAGGCAACCGCCGACGAACCCGAAGTTCTTGACTGCGGTAAGTATGCGGGTATGTCAACAATGGATGCAAGAAAGGCTATCCTTGCAGACCTTGAAGCAGGCGGATATATCAAGGAAATCGAGCCCCGTGCTCACGAAGTCGGTACCTGCTACCGTTGCCACACCACAATCGAGCCTATGGTTTCAAAGCAGTGGTTCGTTCGTATGGAACCCCTTGCAAAGCCTGCTATCGAAGCAGTTGAAAAGGGCGAAACAGTATTTGTTCCCGAAAGATTCACAAAGAACTATATGAACTGGATGCGCGGCACACGTGACTGGTGTATTTCGCGTCAGCTCTGGTGGGGTCACAGAATTCCCGCCTGGTACTGTGCAGACTGCGGTGCAACAATGGTTTCAAAGACCGATGTTGACACCTGCCCCCACTGCTCAAGCAAAAGTCTCAATCAGGACGAAGATACACTTGATACCTGGTTCTCATCGGCACTCTGGCCGTTCTCAACTCTCGGCTGGCCCGATGAAACAATCGACCTCAAGCATTATTACCCCACAAGCACTCTTGTTACAGGCTATGACATCATCGGTTTCTGGGTAAGCCGTATGATTTTCTCAGCTCTTGAATATACAGGTCAGGTTCCCTTTGACACCGTTCTTATCCACGGTCTTGTAAGAGACGCTCAGGGCAGAAAGATGTCGAAATCACTCGGCAACGGCATTGACCCGCTTGAGATTATCGATTCTTACGGCGCCGATGCTCTCAGACTTACTCTTGCAACAGGTAACAGCCCCGCAAACGATATGCGTTTCTCGGATGAAAAGGTAAGCGCAAGCCGTAACTTTGCCAACAAGCTCTGGAACGCATCAAGATTTATTCTTATGAATATCGGCGACGATGAAATTCCCTGCGATCTTCCTGCAGAGCTTGCTCTTGAGGACAAGTGGATTGTAAGCCTTGTCAACAAGCTTGCAAAGGATGTTACCGATAATCTCGACAAGTTCGAGCTTGGTATCGCTATCGCAAAGCTTTATGACTTCATCTGGGATGTATTCTGCGACTGGTATATCGAAATTGCAAAAATCCGTCTCCAGAAGGGCGGCGATGAAGCACAGACCGCAAAGCAGGTTCTCGTCTTTGTTATGGATAAGATTCTGAAGCTTCTCCATCCCTTTATGCCTTTCATAACCGAAGAAATCTGGCAGACAATTCCCCATATCGGTGAGTCAATTATGATTTCCGAATGGCCCGAATATGACGAAGCTCTTTCGTTTGCCGCCGAAGAAGCAGAGATGGAAAGAATTATGACCGCTGTTCGTGCAATCCGTAACAGAAGAGCGGAAATGAACGTTCCTCCCTCAAAGAAAGCAAAGGTATATATCGCAACCGCACATAACGACACATTTGTCAAGGGCGGCGTATTTATGCAGAAGCTTGCAAGCGCATCCGAAGTTGAGGTTGCCGAAGCATTTGACCTTGAAGGAGCTGTCTGCATCGTTACTCAGGATGCAAAGATTTATATTCCTATGGGTGAGCTTGTTGATTTCGAAGCTGAAAAAGCAAGACTCAACAAGGAGCTTGCCGCAGTACAGAAGGATCTTGATTTTGTAAACAATAAGCTTTCAAACGAAAACTTTGTTGCAAAGGCTCCTGCAAATGTTGTTGCCGCTCAACGTGAGCAGGCTGCAAAGTATGCGGAAAAAATCGCAATGCTTAAGGAAAGCATTGCAAAGCTCGGATAAAATTTACAGTCGGGCGGGGGTTTTTCTCCCGCCGACTTTTTTACGGTTGGTGATTTTATGAATTGCAATGAAGCGATTGAATATATCCATTCTCTCGAAAAATTCGGTATCAGACCGGGTATGGAACGAATCCGCGCCCTTTGCGCCGCACTGGGCAATCCGCAGGAAAAGCTGAAAGTTATTCACGTTGCGGGTACAAACGGCAAAGGCTCAACCTCAACTATGGTTTCAAACATTCTCCGTAAAAGCGGCTATAATACCGGGCTTTTTATTTCTCCGTATGTTTCGGATTTCCGTGAAAGAATTCAATATAACGGTAATATGATTGAGAAAAAAGAGCTTGCCGAGTGTGTTGAAAAGGTAAAAGAAATTATCGATGAACTTTCATTGAACGGAATTCAGCCTACCGAATTCGAAGCTCTGACCGCTACGGCTTTTCTTTATTTTGAGAGAAAGAACTGTGATTTTGTTGTGCTTGAAGTCGGTCTCGGAGGCAGACTTGATTCAACCAATGTCATCAATGCGCCGTATGTCAGTGTACTGACCAGCATTTCCTTTGATCATACGGCGATTCTCGGCGACACAATCGAAGAAATTGCTTCGGAAAAATGCGGAATCATCAAATTCGGTGCAGAAACGGTTGCTTATCCTTTCCAGGATGAAAAAGCAATGCAGATTATCAGAAACACCTGTGAAACAAAATGCAATTCATTACGCATTCCCGATATTTCCGCACTCTTCGTCGGTGAAGAAAAAATCGACGGCACCGATGTTGAATACAAAGGCATAAGCTATAAGCTTCCGCTTGCGGGAAAGCATATGGTTTATAATTCAATCACCGCAGTTGAAGCGGTAAAATCGCTTGGAAGATTCAATATCGATATTTCCGATGAAGCAATAAAAAACGGCATCGAAACATCTGTAATGCCCGCCAGAACGGAATTAATCAAGAAAAAACCCGTTATTATCCTTGACGGCGGTCATAACGAAGGCTGTGCATCTGCTCTTGCCGAGTATATCCGCAAGCATATTGCCGACAAAAGAATTGTTATGGTTTCTTCGATGATGGCGGACAAGGATTATGAATCATATCTTAAAACCGTTCTGCCGTTTGCGGAAACATTCATCGCAACAAAAGCCGATGTACCCCGTGCGCTTTCAAGCGATGAACTGATGAAAACCGCATCAGCTTACTGCCATAACTGCTTTGACATTGCAGAGCCCGAAAAGGCGGTAAAAGCCGCCGTGAATATCACCCAACCCGATGATGCACTTATAATCTGCGGTTCTTTTTATCTCGCGGGCGAAATAAGAGATTATTTACTCAATTTATAACGATAATTCAACATTTTTTTCATTATGAATCCCTTATCCTATTGTGGTAAGGGATTTTTATTATTTTAGGAGTGAAAATATGTCAATAAAAATTACGTCAACGCCCGTCAGACTAACCATAACCTTAAGCGGAGAAATTGACCATCACAATGCCGCGGCGTTAAGACTTGAAGCCGACGAAGCAATACAATCATCTTCAACAACAAATATCAGGCTTGATTTTGCCGATGTAACATTTATGGACAGCTCGGGAATCGGCTTTGTTCTCGGCAGATACAGAATCGCGGAAAGCTGCGGAGCGAATCTTGAGGTGATTAATCTGTCAGGCAGGCTTTACAATATGATGAAGCTTGCCGGACTTGAAAAACTTGTAATCTTAAAAACCAAATAACGGAGGAAATCAGATGAAACCGATAAACACTTTAAAACTTGAAATTGAAAGCCGTTCGGTCAACGAATCGTTCGCCAGAGCGACGGTTGCTGCTTTTGCATCACAGCTTGACCCGAATGTTGAGGAAATATCAGATATAAAAACTGCGGTCAGCGAGGCGGTTACAAATTGCATTGTCCACGCTTATCCGGATAAAGTCGGCAAAATTTACATATGTGCTTATATTTTTGAGAACAGAAAATTCAGGGTAAAAATCAAGGACAAGGGTTGCGGAATCGAAAATGTTAAACAAGCTATGGAGCCTCTTTTCACAACACTCGGCGGTGAAAGAGCGGGTCTCGGATTTGCGGTTATGGAAAGCTTCTGCGACAAGCTGAAAGTCAAATCCGTGCCAAATAAAGGCACAACGGTCACTCTTGAAAAAACATTTATCGGACGAGGTAAATGTGATGACCGTATTTAATGCCGAAAGAAACAAATTTGTTGAAAAAAATCTAGGTCTTGTTCACGCCTGTGCAAACAGATTCAGGGGCAGAGGAGTTGAATATGATGACTTGTTTCAGGCAGGTTGTGTCGGTCTTATCAAAGCTGCGGATAATTTTGATGAATCCAGAGGATTTTCGTTTTCTACCTATGCGGTGCCCGTTATTCTCGGCGAAATAAAAAGGATATTCCGTGACGGCGGTGCGGTCAAGGTGGGCAGAACTGTCAAGGAAAAAGCAAGAAATGCAATGCTGCTGCGGGATGAGCTTTCAAAAAAATTAGACAGAGAGCCGACAGTCGGCGAGCTTGCGGAAAAATTAAAGGTTAATTCCGCAGAAGCGGCTATGCTGATCAATGTTTCGATGCCTGTTATTTCTCTGACAGGCGGAGATGACGGAGAAATACAGGTTGATATTCCCGTTGATTCTCCCGAGAATGAAATTTCTGATTCGCTTGCTTTGAAACAGATTCTCGCATCGCTCGACGAACGTGACAGGCAAATGATAGAGCTGAGGTATTATTCGGGTATGACACAATCCAAAACTGCGGAAAAGCTGGGTATGACTCAAGTGCAGGTTTCAAGGCGTGAAAAGGCTGTTCTTGAAATTCTCCGAAAAAAATTAACTTCACATCATTGACAAAATTTTATAATAATATTAAACTATAAGCGGCATACGTTTGCCGCTTATTTCTATTTTACAGGAGTGACAGCGATGATAAAAAACATCCCCGACGGTGTATATCCGACTATGGTAACGCCGTTTACAGACGATAACAAGGTTGATTATAACGGCGTGCTTCAGATTATGGATTGGTATTCTCAAAACGGAGTTGACGGCATATTTGCCATTTGTCAGTCAAGCGAAATTTTCTTCCTTTCTTTTGAAGAAAGACTTGAATTGCTGCGTTTTATTATGAAAAATAAGCCTGCGGATATGAGCGTTATCGCTTCGGGTCATACTGCAGATGAGCTTGACCGACAGATTTATGAAGCCAATGCGTTTATAAATGAAGGCATTGATGCATATGTATTTATTGCAAACCGTTTCGCAAAGCAGGACGAGGACGATTCTGTCTTTTTAAAGAATTATGAAAAGATGGTTTCTTCAATCCCCGAAATTGGTCTCGGCATTTATGAATGTCCCTATCCTTATAAAAGACTTATGATGCCTGAAACATTAAGACAGTGCGCACTCGACGGCAGACTTAAATTTCTTAAGGATACCTGTTGCCGTATTGAATTGATAAAAGAAAAGCTTAAAGCTGTTGAAGGACTCGGACTCAAAATTTACAATGCAAACTCCGCAACGCTTCTTGAATCTCTCAGAGCAGGCTGTGCGGGATTCTCGGGTGTTATGGCAAACTTCCATCCCGAAATTTATTCGTGGCTTTGCAAAAATTATATGACGGAACCCGAAAAAGCAGAAAAAGTGCAGGCTTTCCTCGCATTTGCATCTGTTGCCGAATGTCAGATGTATCCCGTAAATGCAAAATACCATCTCGGTCTTTGCGGAATTGATATCGGATATAACTGCAGAGTAACTGATGCATCATTATTTGTTGAAGGAAGACAAAAAGAAATTTCTCAGATGTTTACTGTCGAAAAAATGTTTAAAGAAATGTTCAATATATGATAACGGCTGAAAAATATACATTTCGCCTTAAAAAAGATATTGATTTATTTATTTTTATATGTTAAAATTATTCAGTAGCAATTTGTCAAAATTTATACTTTTTGGAGGAATTCAAAATGGCAATGAAAAAGACTGTATTCCTTACCGGTGCTTCGGGCACAATGGGTTGGGAAGGCTTCCAGCAGTTCTATGCTAAAAAGAACCAGTTCAACATCGTTGTTCTTCTTCGTGACAGTGAAAAGAACAGAAAGCAGTTCGCTCCCTATATGAACGATCCTTCCGTTAAGATTGTCTGGGGCGACCTTAAGAATTATGAAAGCGTTCTTGAATGCGTAACAGGTGCAGATTATGTTCTTCACGTCGGCGGTATGGTTTCACCCTCAGCTGACTATTATCCCATCGCAACAATCAAGACCAACGTTGGCGCTGCAAAGAACATCGTTGCTGCTGTTAAGGCTCAGCCCGATCCCGACGCAATCAAGGTTGTTTATATCGGTACTGTTGCAGAAACCGGTGAAAGAGATGACCCCATCCACTGGGCACGTACAGGCGACCCCGTTAAAATCAGCGTTTATGACCACTATGCAACATCAAAGGTTCTTGCTGAAGCTGTTTTTGCAGAGTCAGGTCTTAAGCATTGGGTATCACTCCGTCAGTCAGGTATTCTTTATCCCGAAATCGTTAAGAATATGGAACCCATTATGTACCACGTTGTTATCAACGGCGTTCTTGAATGGGCAACAGTTGAAGATTCGGGTCGTCTTCTCGTAAACGTTTGCGGCGATGACATTCCCGAGGAATTCTGGAGAAGATTCTACAACATCGGTTCCGGTGCTCAGTACAGAATCACAAACTTCGAATTCGAAAAGCTCCTTCTCGGCAAATACGGTCTCGGTCTCGGCGATCCCAGAAAGCTCTTCGATCCCGACTGGTTCATCACAAGAAACTTCCACGGTCAGTGGTATCTTGATTCAGACGTACTTGAAAAGTACTGCCACTTCCGTGCTAATATGCCCATCGAAGATTACTTCAAGAGCGTTATGAACAGAGTTGAATGGTTCTACAAGCTTGCAAAGCTTGCAAAGCCCTTCGCATTTGCAGTTAAGCCCTTTATGAAGAAGATTGCTCAGACTCCCGTTTACGGTACTCTCTGGTGGAAAGCAAACAACGTAACCGAAAGAATCAATGCTTATGTAGGTTCAAGAGAAAAGTGGGATGCAATCGGCAACGATTGGAGCAAGGTTAAGGTTTACCGTCCCGACGATAACCCCGCAAACGCTCGCGTTCTTGACCACGGTTATGACGAAACAAAGGATTTCGATTCACTTACTCTTGAAGACCTTCAGAAAGCAGCTGCTTTCAGAGGCGGCGAATGCCTTGCAACTGAAATCGTTGATATGTATACTCCCGTTCTCTGGAAGTGTGCTCACGGTCACGAATTTATGATGTCACCCAACCTCGTTCTTCGCGGCGGTCACTGGTGCAACGAAGAGCTTCCCTCAACTCTTGAAAAGGCTGAGCAGAAGAAGTTCCGTTGGGCTTACGATGCAGAAGCAAAGGTTAACCCCTTCTTCGCACAGGTTTGGTATCCTCTTCACGACAAGGACGAAGACAACGTTTATACAGAAGAGATTTACAGAGATTTCAAGGAATATAAGAACTGAACATAATTCAAGGCGGTATCTCATTTTTGAGATACCGCTTTTGTCTGTCGATAAAGTCGCTGAAACATAAACGAAAAGATAATGTAACAATCACCATAGCCTCCTTTGAAAAGGGGGGGATTTTGGCGAAGCCAAAAGACGGAGGATTGATAATTTAAATTTCGTTTATTTGACGTTTTTTCTCCCATCGACGTACCTTTGTACGCCTTCGGTCGAAGAAAACGCCATTCAGCTTCCTTTCTCAACAGCCACCGGCTTGCCGAAAAGAAGTTTTCGGCAAGCTGAAGCGGTATCTCATTTTTGAGATACCGCTTATTTTTAAACTTTTTTATAAAATTATTGTAACTTTAACTATTGTATGATAAAATGAATTGATAAATATTCAAGAGGTATCTTTACTATGAAAATAGTTAAATCATCAATAATTATTTTTATGTGTTTAATAATTGCTCTGTTGCCCGCCTGCAAATATACGGGCGGATTATCTGTTAATAAATCGGAGCTTAAAATCGGTGTTGAAGGCATCGAAGGCGTTTTCAATCCGTTTTATTCTCAATCGGAAGCAGACAAAGAAATTATTTCTCAGATGTTCAGACCGATTCAGATAAAAAGCTCCGACAATACTCTCGTCAATCACAGCGGAAGCATTTCATATGAATATGTCGGCGACAGTCAGGTTAAATATACCGTATCAATCAATGATGATATGTTTTTCTCGGACGGCAGTCATATTACCATTGATGATGTTCTTTCTTTTTATTATTTTATTTCCGATGCAACCTACGACGGCACTTACAAAGACTGGTATCTCAATGATATCGTCGGTCTTAAAGAATATTATTTTGACGATAAGGATTTCACAAAATCCATTTCCGATATCGAATCAACGGTAGCCGAAAAATATTCGCTGACAACGATTTCCGTTTCCGATTATTCAAAATATCTTGTTGAAACAAAGCTTGAAGGGAAATATAACGGAATCGATTCGAAATCTCCCTCGGGCGCGGTCTGGAAAGATTACATTTCAAATTTCGGTTACGCAAAAGAAATCAGAGAAGTTTCTGCAAAACCCTCCGATGAAGCTTGGCTGAAGCTTGTTGCTCAGGTTGAAGCTGAAAATAATCCGAATGCTTATAACCCCGAAATATGGTACCGTGAGTTGCTTTATAACAATTATCTCAAAGACAATTATTCGGACGGTATCGACGTTTCGGAAATAACCGGAATCAAAAAAATCAATGACTATACGTGTTCAATCTTATTTAATTCACGCAATATCAATGCCATTTCGGAAATCAACGCTCTGATTATTCCGAAAAGCTCCTATTCAACCGACTATATCAAAGGCTCTGCCGATAAAGTAAAAGAAACAGAATATTTCAGCGTCGGCTCGGGTCCTTATATTATCGCCGAAAAAGACGAGTCGGAAGTAACGATGTCACTCAATGATTTTTACAGTGACGACCCCGGGTTCAGAACATTAAGATTTATTGATTTGAAAGCGTCGGGCAAAAATCCCGTTGACAGCGTAATATCGGGCAGGGTTGATGTTATAAATACAATCGTCAATTCCGAAAACATCAATAAAATCAAAGATGCTCCCGTTCAATATTTTATCGGCAACTGCAATTATTATATTTCGATGTTTTTCAATTCACGCAGTCTTGACAGAAACGCAAGAATTGCCCTTATGGGTATCTGCAATCCGAGCAATACGGTTGACAGCCTTGTCGGCTCATATTACACGCGTGTGTTATCGCCCATAAGCATCAGATTCAACGAATATCCCGACGGTGTTGAAAAGCCGTACTATGACGAATCTTCATTCTCTATTTACAGCAAGCTCAGCCAGACACCTCTGAATAAACTGACTGCATATTATTGCGGAACAGAAAATGATCCGGAATATTCCGTTCTCAACGATTATAAGAATATTCTTTTGCAGAAGGGGATAGCTCTTGAGGTTATTGTTACCAATGAAGCATCAATGAATGCCGCAATTCTATCCGGCAATGCAGACATCTGGCTCGAAAGAATATATGACGGCGCAACGTGTGATAAATATAATTACTTCAATTCAATCGGTTCGGATAATAAAACAGGTATTAAAAATACTGAAATTGACAATTTAACCGTTAACATCCGCGCAGGTGTCGGTTTTGCGGATAAAGCAAAGATGACATCGCAGCTTATGAACCTTGTGATGGAAGAAGCTGTTGAATGGCCTCTCTATCAGTTCCAGAATATAACGGTTTATAACACCGAAAGCATCGACTCCCAGTCTTTTTCGGAGATTAATAATGCAGACGGATTCACATATTATATTCCTTATTTAAAACCCGCCGAATAAGATTACTTGACGAAAGGATTGTATAAATATGGCAAAGCTTTTTTCTGCCGCTGTTCTTGCAGCGGGTGCGGCAACAGCATATAAAGCGCTGAAAGGTAATAAATTCAGGCTCACTTATCCGATTGACAATGTTTATGATAATTCGGCTGCATTGACTCCGCCTATGGGCTGGTCAAGCTGGAATACATTCAGAAATAAGATTAACGAAGATTTGATTTATGAAACAGGAAAGGCTCTCAAAGACAGTGGTCTTGCCGACTGCGGCTATGTTTATCTGAATATCGATGACTGCTGGCAGTCGTCAATGAGAGATAAAGACGGCAGATTGCAGAGCGATTTCGTTACATTTCCGAGCGGAATAAAGGCATTGGCTGAAAAGGTCAATAATCTCGGTCTGAAGCTCGGAATTTACAGCTCCAACGGCACTCTCACTTGCGAGGATTTGCCTGCAAGCCTCGGTTATGAATCCATCGATGCAGATACTTTTGCCGAATGGGGCGTTGAATATTTCAAATATGACTTCTGCCACAATGTTCCGATTCCCTCAAAAGCGCCCAAAATTGAAAAAATTACTGTTTCCGCAAAAGGCTCATCAATTGAAAAAGTATATCTTGCAAACGAAGCTGTTCTCAGCGGAGATGCAAAAATTGTTTCTGAATCATCGCTCCCGAGCGGTAAATACATTGACGGTCTTTCGTCAAACGGAGGCTCGTGCGAATTCAGAAATGTTGTTGCGGACGATGACGGCGAATACATCCTGACATTCTGTGTTTATAAAAAGAGCAACAGCAATAAATACGCAGAGATTGAAGTTAACGGCTCAGATGTGTTTAAAACAGTTTTTCCGCCCTCAAGAGGATTTACACCCGAGGGCAGGCATCAGGTCGTTATCAGGCTTAAAAAAGGCATTAACACCATCAGAATTTATAATCCCGTTGCTTCAAGGCAGGACAGCGCCGCAATTCAGTATACCAATATGGGTGCAGAGCTCAAAAGAGCAACAAAAGAATATGCGGAAAAGAACGGAACCGAAGAAAAGCCCATTGTTTATTCGATTTGCGAATGGGGCAGAAACTTCCCGTGGAGATGGGGAAGAAAAGCAGGCAATCTCTGGCGCACAACTCCCGATATCCGTCCCGTCTGGGCATCGGTTGTCGGCATTTATGAATTGAACGTTCTTCTTTACAGATATGCGGGTGTCGGCTCGTGGAATGACCCCGATATGCTCGAGGTCGGCAACGGCTCGCTCAATTATGAAGAAAATAAAAGCCACTTCACCCTCTGGTGTATGATGGCGGCTCCGCTGATTCTCGGCAACGATATCAGAAAGCTTATGAAACCCGACGGCACGGTTGATGCCGAAAACCCGACCTTCAAAATTATTTCAAATAAAGAACTGATTGCGATTGACCAGGACCCGCTCGGCGTTCAGTGCAGAAGAATCAAAACAAACGGTGCCGAGGATGTTCTCGTAAAACCGCTTGACGGCGATGAATTCGCGGTTTGCTTCTTCAACAAGGCAGGCTCATCGTCAAGAATGAATATTTCAATGAATGAAATAATCTCAAAATCATTCATTGCAACTCAGGCTTCCGATGAATATATCGCTCGCGATTTATGGAGCGGAGAAATAAAGAATGTAACAGATAAGCTTGAAGCAGGCGTTCCTGCTCACGGCGTCAGAATTTTCAGAGTAAAGGTGAAATAATATGAGTTTAAATCTTTTTTCAAGAAAATATAAAAACGGAGCAGGGGATTATACCATTCCCTGCATCAGACTTGACGAAAAACCTGCAGATTTGCCCGAAGAACTTGAATATTTGTTTGATTTTCAGGTTGTAGACAACGGACTTGACTATCTCGGTCACCCCGATTCAATTCTTTTCAAGGACGGCAGCCTAATGACGGTTTATCCCTCGGGACACGGCAAGGGTGCAATCCGCGGCAAAATCAGCACCGACGGCGGTAAGACATATACAAAGGATATCGAAAATCAGCCCGAATCCTGGGCAAATTCAAGAGAAACTCCCACCGTTTATCGCCTTGAATTTTCCGACGGCACACCTGATAAAATTCTTCTTGTTGCGGGCAATCCCGATTGGCACGACGGCAAGGGAACAATCGGCGGATTCAACTTCTCACTTTCCGATGACGAGGGCAAGACCTGGTCGGAGTTTGAAACCGTGTTTTCAAAGAAGCAGGGATATAACATCATTCCCATCGTTGCGATGGCATCATTGACAAGGCTCAAGGAAAACGGCAAGTTCGTTGATAAATGGATGGCATTTTTCCATAATCCTCAGTTTGTCAATTTCAAAACTATTCTTTCATTTGAAAACGGAAAAGCGGTATGGAGCGACCCCGTTCCTTATTTTTCGGAGCACAGAAAGATTGAAAAGACCGCAAAAATGTGTGAGGTAGAGGTTATCCGTTCTGATGAAGGCAAGGGTGATGAGCTTTGCCTGATTGCACGTTGCAATAATAAGAATTACAATTCGATTATTTCATTCTCAAAGGACGAGGGCAAAACCTGGTCGAAACCCGTTTTTGTTCCCTCGGCGCTCAACGGCGAAAGACATAAAGCTGATTACACCAAGGACGGCAGACTCTTCATTACCTTCCGTTCAATCGAACGCGACAAGGCGAAGAAAGAAAAGTATTTTGACGGCTCTGCCTGCTGGTTCAGTGAAGGCTGGGTTGCTTGGGTCGGAACATATGACGACCTGAAGAAAGGCAATGAAGGTCAGTACAGAATCAAGCTTGCACATACATATCTCAAGAAGCAAAATGCAGTTGAGCTTTCAGCTAACGGTGACACGGGTTATTGCGGCAACGTTGTTCTCGATGATAACACGGTTGTTACTTCAACCTACGGTTGTTTCGGTGAAAAGCTCAAGGACGGAACATATAAAACCTATGTTGTTTCAAAGCGCATAAAGCTTTCGGATATCGACAAGCTTGCTGAACTTAAATAAAAAATACGACGCATTTTCGGGATAACCGTTAATGCGTCGTTTCTTCTTATAAAATTACTTTTTCGGGAATGCCGTTGTTTTCTCTTGATTTGTCGGCAAGGAAAACAACAAGATGTCCCGAGAGCGAATCAGTAATGCTTGTGCACGAAACCGAAGGCTCTTCGCCGCGTGCGTAGGCAACGAAATCTCTGACGAGATCAAGGTCGCCGCCACCGTGGGAATCGTTATCAATTTTTAAATCAAAAACAGTGTCGTCGTGCTCACAACCGGGTCTGGGGTCAATTTTTGAAAGGGTGAATACTGCCTTTTTAAAGTCGCCCTTGATAACGCCCTTGGTGCCGGTGATATGAATTGTTCTTGTGCCCTCGCTTGTACCGCCAACCATATTATGAATGCCCGTTGCGCCGTTTTCAAAGAATACGCTCACCGTCTGGTGGTCAACAACATTGTTGTCGCTCTTGTAGGCACAAACGCCGTAAGGGCTTGTTTTGAGAAGCTCGATCTTATCTTCAATCGTCACGTTTTCACGATGCTCGAGAACATCCCAAACGTAGAAAGACCATCTGTCGGGGTGGTCAATATAAAGTCTTTTTGCGGAATAAAGACAATCATTAACCAAGGGACAGTCAACAAGGCAGCGTGTTCCCGAATTTTCGGGTACATTTTCAAGTTTGAACTGTTTGTTACAGCCAAAGCTTGAAACGAGGGCAGGCTTTGTTTCGCTCATAAGCCACATCATAATGTCGATATCGTGGCAGCATTTTGCAAGGAGCATTGAGCTGTGGCATCTGTCGGAATTGTTCCACTTGCCCCTGACGTGGCTTGTGGACATATGATGATAGCTGACGTATTCATTTGTCTGAATGCTGATTATATCGCCGATTTCGCCCGCAAGAATAAGGTCTTTGATTTTTCTGTAAAACGGAGCGTAACGGAGCACGAAGCAAACCATAACCTTTCTGCCGTATTTTTCGGCAGCCTCAACAAGCTCTCTTGCTTCTTTTTCATTAACCGAAAAAGGCTTTTCGAGAAGCACGTCATAGCCTGCTTTTAAGAGGGGAATGGTTGTTTCAACGTGAATATGGTCCATTGTGCCGTTGATAACCGCATCGGCGAATTTGGGAGTATTTGCAAGCTCCTCCGATGAAGCAAAGCATTTGTCCTCGGGAATATTGAATCTTTCGGCAATGGATTTACGGCGGTTTTCGTTGGGGTCAGCAACGCCGACAATCTCCATTTTATCGCTTTCGATTTCCGAAAGCGCAGCGTAAGTAAGGCTGCGGTGGCCGCCGCCGACAATTATTGTTTTTAAGGGTCTGTTATTCATAGTGCGTAATTTTTATACCTCAATACTGATTTTGATTTCGTTGTTTTCTTTTGTAATCTGTTCGCTCAGCTCGTGTCTGCGCTGCATAAGCTCGGAATACATCTGCTCGCGAAGCTTGCCCGAAAGTGGATAGAGGAACTTGGGAATAACCGCAAGAATGCCCGTAAGCTGCGGAATACCCGTACAAAGAGCGAAAAGCCACCACTTTGTTTTGTCTGTCTGAGTGCCGATTGCGATGCCCTGCTTATAGCCGATTCCTTCAAGAATAAGGTTTTTTGCGGAATTCATAAACAGATTCTGAAGTTTTGTTATAAGATTACGTGCAACGCCGATGGTTGCCTCAACTCTGTAGCCGTTTTTCCATTCGCAATAGTCCATCGCTTCGTTATAAAGCTCGGCTTTGACAACCTTACGGATACCGAATGCCCACTTGTCAAACCACGCCTGAACGCCGAAAAGAACAGCCATAAGAACAGGTTTCTGATAGTTCTTTCCGATTGAGCCGACGGCAAACAAAAGCAGATACCAGAATCGTGTGTAAAGGTCCTCAAAAACCCAGATTGCCTTTGATGAGAATTTCTCACGGATCGGCTTAACAAATGCGTAGCTGATGCTTCCGTTAAGTCCCGAAGGAATGTTGGCGATAGTCAGCAATGAAGCAGAGCCGAGAACATCAATGAAATAGTTGGTGTTGCTTCCGCTGACGCTGAATCCGCCGAGAAAATCGGAGATTGTGATAAGCAAAACGGGGTAGTTGTTAAAAACAGCTTTCAGTCCTTGCTTTACGCCCGGAGCCTCAATCGACTGCATAACTCTTTCCTTTGAAACCAGGAAGAAATAAAGCGTAAATGCAGACGAAATGATGCTTGTTCCCAGTCTCATTGCAAGGAAAACGTTGCGAAGCTTCCATTTAAGCACGTTATTGTTGATAAGGTCGAGAAGTACACCCATTATGTAATTCGGCATATCCTCGCCCATATAGCCCGTCAGAAGCTCGGCAAGAGTAATCAGACGCGTTCGGTCATTTGGATGCGGGGTAACGGTTGTCATATATCCCGCTTTTGCAATGCTTGTGAATGTGCCTGCGGTTTCGTTGACAACATTGAAAGCAAAGTAATAAATCAATTTGGGAAGATATGTGCCTGAAGTGCCCGGAAAAAAGAACGGAATGAACCAATATAAAGCACCGAGCAAGGTCATCGGAATCTGAAATGTGACAAGATAAGGTCTGAACTTACCCCATCTTGTTCTTGTTTTATCAACAATTGCCGCAATAATCGGGTCATTGATAACATCCCATATTCCCGTAAAAACGCTGACAAGTGCATTCGTTTTGAAATCAATCTTAACAATATCCCATATAAATCTGTCATTGAACTGACCGATATTGAAAGCATTTGAAAAGTCATTGAGAAGATATGCAAAGGTTTCTTTTGCGCCGACATACCGTCTGTCATAGACCTTGAATTCGGTCACTTGTCTGTTGGGTGTATCGCTCAAAAAATCCACCTCCTGAGTATAAAAAACAGTAAAGGCGCTGCGGAGTGACCGCAACGCCCGCATGAACGGATATGTAATTATTTAAGATCTTTAACAGCCTCAACAAGTGCTGCCATTTCATCCTTGCTCAAAGTAACGCCCTTGCCCATTTTATCATGGTCAGGTGCCCACTCGCGGATGTCATACTTAGGATCTCTGCCGTTCCAGCTGATGAGATTAAGCTCTTTGGTCCAACCCTTGGGATTTTCGGAGAGAACTGCTACTGATTCAACGATTTCATAAGTAAACTCGGGCATGGTGTTGCTCCTTTCGTATTTTTATACAATCATATTATAGTATATGTGTTTATAATTGTAAATAGATTTTTAAAATATTTTTTAAAATAATATAGAAAATTTCTCTGTAATAATCAAAAATCGGGTAATAATCAGGACAGGACCCGAATACATTGTTATAAAAATGACAAGGAGAGAAAATAATGAATTATAACAGCACCACGCAGAAAATCGGATTCATTGAAGCTGTTCACGAATCAACCGCAGAGCAGTCCTTGGATGCCGACATAATTTTGCCTGATTATTGCCCCGAAATCGCAAAAATTCTTCAATGCTCGGTGATTCCTAACGTTACCTCAGTTTCTAATAATTCGGGCAGGGTGACCGCCGATG
>JAZSLR010000062.1:0-2276 GCA_045535475.1 Acutalibacteraceae bacterium
GGGTGCGTTTTTGAGATAGAACGCATTGAGCGATGCAACATAATTTTTGAGCTGCTTGTGAGCATCGTAACCGAGAAGCATCCAGTCAAGCGGCTGCTTATAATTCCATTCGATGAACTGACCGAATTCACTTCCCATAAACAAAAGCTTTTTTCCGGGATGCGACATCATATAGCCGAGGAATGAGCGCACACCCGCAAACTTTTCTTCGTAGCTGCCGGGCATCTTGTTGATAAGCGAGCATTTGCCGTGAACAACCTCGTCGTGCGAAATCGGGAGAACAAAATTCTCCGAGAACGCATAGAAGAATGAGAAGGTCAGGCAATCGTGGTGATGCTTTCTGTGGATGCCGTCAAGCGAAAAGTAGCGCAGGCAGTCGTTCATCCAGCCCATATTCCACTTGAAGTTGAAGCCCAGACCGCCCATAAAAGTGGGTTTTGAAACCATTGGCCACGCGGTACTCTCTTCAGCAATCATCATAACGTCGCCGTACTCTCTGAAAATGCTTTCGTTGAGCTTCTGAAGAAATGCGACTGCTTCAAGATTTTCATTTCCGCCGTGCATATTGGCAATCCAGTGGCCGTCATCCCTGCCGTAATCGAGATAGAGCATCGATGCAACCGCATCAACACGCAGTCCGTCAATATGGTATTTCTCTATCCAGAACATTGCGCTGGACATCAGGAATGAGCAAACCTCGGGTCTGCCGTAATCAAAAACTTTGGTGCCCCACTGATAATGCTCACCCTTTCTCGGGTCGGGATATTCATAGCAGGGTGTTCCGTCGAATTCATAAAGACCGAAAGCGTCCTTCGGGAAATGAGCGGGCACCCAGTCGAGGATAACGCCGATATTCTCCGAATGAGCCTTGTCAACGAAATATGCAAAATCACCGGGAGTGCCGTAGCGTGAGGTGGGAGCGAAATAACCCGTCACCTGATAGCCCCACGAGCCGTCAAACGGATGCTCGAGAATGGGGAGAAGCTCAATATGAGTATATCCCATTTCTTTGACGTAGGGAATAAGCCTGTCGGCAAGCTCTCTGTAAGAAAGCGGATTTCCGTCATCATAAACCTGCCACGAGCCTGCGTGAACTTCATAAACATTGACGGGTGAAGAATAGATATCTCTGCTTTTCCTCTTTTTCATCCACGCTTTATCCGTCCAGTCAAAATCCAGCGAATCATAATATTTTGATGCGGTGTCAGGCCTGGTTTCGGCGTGAAACGCATAGGGGTCACTCTTAAAAATATCACGCCCGTCTTTTGTACGGATGCGATATTTATACGAATCAAACTTTTTAACGTTTGCAACCGTGCATTCCCAGATACCGTCGCTGATTTTTTCCATCGGGGCGCAATCGGCATTCCAGCCGTTGAAGTCACCCGCAACGCCTATTCTTTCGGCGTTTGGTGCCCAGACTCTGAAAACAACTCCGCCGTCGCACGGATGCGAGCCGAGATATTCATACGCCTTGGCATTCGTGCCCTCGTGGAAGAGATAAAGAGGGATATTGCTTTTATCTTTTTTCATAAAATGCAAGCCTCCGCTTTTTTAAGTGACAGCGTAATCCGAGCCGTACTTTTTATCGGATGATTACCGCCGCTACTTGGTTAGTATAATTATATCAACTATCAATTATCTTTTCAAGGGTGTATTAAAAATATTAATAACAAATTATTACCGTAAAAGTTTAACAATTTGACGATAAAGGTTACAATTATGTCACCTTCATTGACAAGATTGCACATATTTGATATCATTATTTCAATTTATAATGCATAAATTGCGGCATCAAATACTTTTTAATCCGTTATCAGACGGCAAGGAGCAAACAATGATCAGTTCAGATAATTTATGTATGAGTTGCATGCGTGAAATCGGCGAAGCAAAGCAGTGCCCTTACTGCGGATTTCACACAGAATCCTCTCAGATAACACCGTATCTTCCCATCAGAACCGTTATTTCAAACCGTTATCTCGTCGGTAAGCTTCTCGAAAACAACGGTGAAGGTGCAACATATATCGGCTGGGATCTCACGCAGAAAAAGGCCGTTAAAATCAGAGAATTCATCCCCGATTCGTTCACTATAAGAACCTCAACCAACCTCAATCTTCAGATTATGCGAGGAAGCGAAGAGGTTTTTGCGGAGCTTCGTCAGAGCTTCGAAGAACTGTGGACAAAGCTCGCAAAGCTCAAGGGGCTTTCGGCTCTCATCAGCGTAACGGACGTTGTTTCGGATTACGGAACTTCATATGCAATCAGCGAGCATTTCG
>JAZSLR010000133.1:0-23411 GCA_045535475.1 Acutalibacteraceae bacterium
TTTTATTATAAGTGCGGTGTTAAAACCGTGTTAATATCAGGCTTTGCGGCGGTTCGTATCTGACATTAGGATACAAAATTTAACTTAGGAGGAAAAACAAATGTCAGTAGTATCAATGAAGCAGTTGCTTGAAGCAGGTGTTCATTTCGGACACCAGACCAGAAGATGGAACCCCAAAATGGCTGAGTACATCTTCACAGAAAGAAACGGTATTTACATCATCGACC
Source organism: Acutalibacteraceae bacterium (assembly GCA_045535475.1). Lineage (GTDB taxonomy): Bacteria > Bacillota > Clostridia > Oscillospirales > Acutalibacteraceae > CAG-177. The sequence continues at coordinate 228 of JAZSLR010000133.1, forward strand.
TTGCAAAGACCGTTAAGAAGCTCGAAGAAGCTTATATGTTCATCCGTGAGATCGCAGCAGACGGCGGCGAAGTTCTTTTCGTTGGCACAAAGAAGCAGGCTCAGGAATCCGTTAAGGAAGAAGCAGTTCGTTGCGGTATGCCCTTCGTAAACGCACGTTGGCTCGGCGGTATGCTCACAAACTTCAACACAATCCAGAAGAGAATCAAGAGACTTGCTCAGCTCAAGGCTATGGAAGCTGACGGTACTTTCGATCTTCTTCCCAAGAAGGAAGTTACAAAGCTCAATCTTGAAATTGAAAAGCTTGAAAAGTTTATGGGCGGTATCACAGAAATGAAGAAGCAGCCCGCTGCTATGTTCATCGTTGACCCCCGCAAGGAAAGAATCGCTGTTCTTGAAGCAAAGAAGCTCGGCATTCCCATCGTTGCAATCGTTGACACAAACTGTGATCCCGATGAAGTAGATTATGTTATCCCCGGTAACGACGACGCTATCCGCGCTGTTAAGCTTATCGCAGGCGCAATGGCTGACGCTATTATCGAAGGCAGACAGGGTGAGCAGACAGCTCCCGCTGCTGCAGAAGCATCAGAGGAGGAATAATTACTATGGCAGCATTTACAGCTAAAGACGTACAGGCTCTCAGAGAAAAGACCAACGTTGGTATGATGGATTGCAAAAAGGCTCTTGTTGAAGCTGACGGCGACGTTGAAAAGGCAATAGACATTCTTCGTGAGAAGGGTCTTGCAACAGCAGCTAAGAAGGCAAGCAGAATCGCTGCTGAAGGCGTTATCGGTCTTTACACAGACGGTGCAGCATCAGCTCTTGTTGAGCTCAACTGCGAAACAGACTTCGTTGGCAACAACCCCGAATTCAAGGCTCTTGCAAACCAGATTGCCAAGACTGTTGTTGAAGCAAAGCCTGCCGATGTTGATGCTCTTGCAGCTACAACAATTTCGGGCGGCAGCATTTCAGTTGCAGATTCAATCCAGGAACTCTTCCTCAAGATTCGTGAAAACCTTAAGCTCCGCAGATTTGCTCTTGTTGAGGGCACTGCAGTTTCATACATCCACGGCGGCGGTTCGGTAGGCGTTCTCGTAAGCTTCGAAACAAACGCTGCTGACAAAGACGAATTCGTTGCTATGGGTAAAAATATCGCTATGCAGGTTGCAGCAATGAACCCCGAATATTTAAGCAAGGAAGATATTTCCGACGAAGAGCTTGCAAAGATGAAGTCCATCACAATCGACAGCTCACTCAATAAGCCCGAATCACTTCCCAAGCCCATCCTCAGAAAGCTCTTTGATAAAGCTGTTAATGAGAAGCTTTGGAGCGACGAAGATATCGCTGCTTATGAAGAGCAGAAGAACAACAACTTCCTCTTCAACTTCCTTTCAAAGGAAGCAGTTGCAACTCTTGCAGAGCTTGCAGTAGCAGGTAAGGAAGAATATGTAAACGACAAGATTTTTGCAGGTGCTGTTGAAGGCCGTATTAAGAAGCAGATCAAGGAAATCTGCCTTCTTGACCAGGCATTCGTTCGTTCAGACCTCTTTGAAGGCACAGTTGCAGGTTACGTTGCAAACGTTGCAAAGGAACTCGGCGCTGATATCAAGGTTACTGGTTTCACTCGTCTTGCAAAGGGCGAAGGCATTGAAAAGAAAGAAGACAACTTCGCTGCTGAAGTTGCAAGCATGATGTAATCATCATTTATAAAATAATTGAGTCTGCTGTCAAATGTGCACAGGGCAGTAAAAGCAGACACTGAAAGATAAATCCCCCTATTGTAGAATAAAACTACGATAGGGGGATTTTTCATTGTCAAGAAGTTATGTGAAAATGGAAGCAATATCGGAAGAGATATTAAAAAGGAAAGCCAATGGAGAAACAAACAGAGAAATCGGAAACATTTCGGGTTGAGTAAATCATAAATAAAACAATCAGAAGCTCGATAAAATCGTAAGAGGCGACTGATAGAATAAAGGTATACTCAAAGCCATAGGTCACCGAGAAATAATGCAGACGAATGAAGCGTTAGTTTAAAATAGCAATTGTTTGAAATTCGAAGTAAAACCGTGTAATTTAAAGACTTTCTACGATAAGGTCTTTATTTTTCCGTCTGATAAACCGGTATATTCTGTTTATTTAAAAATTCAGGTGCAATTTCTATTAAATATATTTGTTTGTGAATTTTTTTATCGCATTCCAATATATTTCGGGATAAAGATAACCCGAAGCTGCGTGTGTTGCGCCGGGAACGACAAGTCTTTCTTTTTCGCACTCGGCATTCTGATAAAGCGGATACTGCATCCAGAACGGAACAACCGAGTCCTTGTCACCGTGAATGAAGAGGGTGGGAGTGGATGATTTTTTTACCTGCTCAAGGGGAGAATTCTCTTTGAAATCAAACTTAAGTTTTCTTTTTGCAACCGTGTTGACGATGTTGAGAATAATTTCCGGAGGAATTTTTGTCATTTCTCTTATCTGAACACTGTATTGTTCCCAAAGTGATGTGAAACCGCAGTCCTCAATGCAGCATATAACATTTGCAGGCAATTTTTCTCCGGTAACATTCATAACCGTTGCCGCACCCATTGATGCACCGTGAAGAATGATTTTTGCGCAGGGATTTTTTTCAATTATATAGTAAATCCAATCGATAACGTCAAGTCTGTCAAGCCATCCCATAGTGCAGTATTTATGCTCGCTTTTGCCGTGCGCTCTGAGATAGGGGAGAATAACATTATAACCCATTTCATAAAAATGCTTTGTAAAAATGCTGTTCTGCGAGGGGATTCCCGTGAATCCGTGACACGAGATGACATAAACATCGCTTGGATTTTCATTTTCATAATAATCAGCATAAAGGCAAACGCCGTAGCGGTTGAAAAGAAATATTTCTTCGCAGGGTGTTTCTCTGTAAAATTTAATTCCCTTGAGCGCTTCTTCGCTTTCATAGAAACAAGCACTTTCGTCCGAAGGCACAGGCGAACCGCTTGCGGCTGTTTTCTGAATTCCTTTTTTACTCAGAAATGTTTCAATGAACCAATTTCCCGTTGCTGCATATGCGGTGGCTGCAACAGCTCCGGTTACGGCAGCAAATCTAAGAAAATTATTCTTCTTATTCATATTTTTACACTCCTTTTTAATAAAAAAACCGTGCAATCCGAAGACTGCACGGAAGAATAATTAATCCTTATTCTTGTGACGCATAATTTTTGAGGTTGTGTTTTTAACAAATTCGGTACGTCTGATTTTGAAATCAACGATTCTCTTATAGGGAGGAAGCTTTTCGTTGACCGACTGAACAACCTCATCCATAATATCGTGCAGTTCTTTATCTGTATATTCGTCTGCATCTTTGCCGTATCTGTCTTTCATTTCCTCAAAGTTGGGGAAAATTCTTGCGGCAACAATTGTTTCGCCTTTTTTGTTTTCATCACCGATAACGATGCTTTCGCCGACTCTTGTGTCGGTGCTGAGATGGTATTCAAGCTCTTCGGGATAAATGTTCTTGCCGTTGCTTGTAACGATAACATTCTTGCTTCTGCCGGAGATATAGTAATGACCCTGCTTGTCAACGTAACCGAGGTCGCCGGTGTGGAACCAACCTTCTTCGTCAAGAACCTTTGCGGTTTCCTCGGGATTGTTATAGTAGCCGAGCATAACCATTCCGCCTCTGACGCAGATTTCACCAATACCTGTTTCGGGGTCGGGATTAAGAATCTTTGCTTCGCTTCCGGGGATGGGTTCGCCAACAGACTCAGCCATATGAAGCCTGTCGTGATTGATAATTGCAAGAGGAGCGCATTCAGTAAGACCGTAGCCGAAAATAATCTGAATGCCGAATGCTTCGAAGTCTTTGAGAATCTGAGGATTAATGGGAGCGGCTCCGCAGATGATAAGTCGCATATTGCCGCCGAATGTATCGATAATTTCCTTGAAGAATACTTTTTTGAGGTCAATGCCGACCTTTGAGGCAGCCTTAACGAGAACCTTGCCGACCTTGAAAAGGGTTTCGCCATGGGGTTTGTTTTTGACAGCCTTCATAAGTCTTCTGTGTACGGTTTCAAGAAGAAGAGGAACAGCAACAAAAACAGAGGGGTTGAATTCCTTCATATTTTTGAGAACATACTTGAAGCCGTCGCAGAAAGTAACCTTTGCACCGCAGTAGGAAGCAAAGAAAAGAATGATTGTGCTTTCGTATGTGTGGTGAAGCGGAAGCATTGATATGCCGCAGTCGTCGGGTGTAATTTTAATAACACTCATTGCGGACATAACTTCATAGCAGAAGTTTCTGTGGCAGAGCATAACGCCCTTTGACATACCGGTAGTACCCGATGTGAAGAGGAGCGAACACATTTTGTCGGGGTCGATTTCGGCGTTAAGATAGCGTGTATCACCGTTTGCAAGAAGTTCCTTGCCCTTTGCAACAAGGTCGTCAACGTGGAGAACGTCTTCTTCTTTCGGGCAGTTCATTACAACAACCGTAAGATCATTTTTGAGTTCGTCTTTTCTTGCATTAAGCTTTCTTGCAATCTTTCTGTCACAGAAGAAAAGCTTGACGTCGGCTGTGTTGAGAATATTGTTGATATCGTCAAAAAGGAGTTCTTTATCAACGGGAACAATAACACCGACACCTGTTACGGTTGCCATATATGAAAGGCACCAATGATAGCAGTTGTCGCCTCCGACAGCTATTTTTTCACCGGCAAGCCCCATATCCGTGAGTGCTGTACCGAGTGCTTGAATTTCTTCAAAGTATTTTTTATATGTTATTTCATAAAGCTCGCTTTTGCCTGTCTTAACCTGAAATGCAGGTCTGTCGCTGTAGAGCTTTGCACTTTGGCTTATCAAATCTCTTAAATCCCTGATAGGTCTGACATCGTAAAATGTTTTAGTCAATAGTTCTACACCTCTTTCTCATTATATCACAAACAGTTGATATTTTAACATTTTGATTATTAAAAATCAAGGGTCAAAATATTAAGATTTTTCTAAATATTGTACACACGTTTGTTGAAATGTTATATATTTTGCGTTTCCCTAAAAAATTGTAAAGATATGATTTTGTACAAGACCGAAATTTTGCATTCTTGCTTTTATTAAAATTATATGTTAAAATTAATAAAAAGGTAATCGGGAGGTATGCTTATGAACAACGGAACCTCAGCAGCTGTTATATCCGAAAAAGACGGTGTTATTCCCGGTCGCAATCTGTTCGCTTATGCGGCGGGTATTGCGGGTCAGAATATGAATTACGGATTCATTAACGGTTGGCTGTTTTATTTTTGCAACAATGTGCTAAAAATCAGCGCCGATGCTGTTGGTATGATAACCGGTATAAGCCGATTGTGGGATTCAATCAATGACCCGATTATCGGTGCTCTTATCGACAGACACACATTCAAAAAATCAGGCGAAAAGCTTCGTCCTTATTTGATTTATCTGCCTGCAATTATCGGTATCATCAGCCTGATGATGTTCAAGGACTGGAATCTCGGAAGCGAAAAAGCCATTATATATGTTCTTGTTTTATATTTGCTCTGGGATTTGGTTTATTCAATGCAGGATGTTGCGCTTTGGGGTATGCTTGCACTCAGCTCACCGCGTTCCGAAGAACGCACGAGGGCTGCTCAATGGACTGCCATCGGTGTAACCGCGGGCGGTGCGCTTGCAGGTCTTGTGCCTCTTGTGAAGGATATTGCAATCAATAACTTCGGTGCGACGGATAAATCCTTTTTCTTCGGAGCGGCATTGATTCTCGGACTCGGAGGTCAGCTTATCTCAATGTCGGCATACAAGATGAAGGAATCGGTAAAAAACGATAAAAAGGAAAACGAAAGCCTTTTTGAAGCGATTTTTGTTCTTCGTCACAACAAAACAATGCTCCTGATTTCACTTGCAAGAATTCTTGAATACATAAAGCTTTCCGTGCCCTGGGCTTATTTTTTTGAAAGTCAGGTGTTCTATAAGGTCGGCGGAATGGAAATCGGCGGCGGTACAACACAGTTTGTATATGGTTTGCTGACAGGTGCACCCGGTACTTTTGCACAGTTTGCTGCGACAAAAATTGTTGATAAAGTCGGCGGAATGAAAAGGGTTCTTGTTCTCGCTCAGGTTTCATCAATTGTTCTCAGGATCTTCGCTTATTTCATTGGATTTAAAAACATCTGGAAAATAATTATTGTCGCCGTTCTTATGGGTCTTCAGAGTATTCCTGCATTTATGGTCAATATTGCTCATCGCTCACTTATGAGTGACTCGATTGATTATGTTGAATATAAAACCGGTAAACGTACCGAAGGCATAACATTCTCAATGCAGAATTTTGCGACAAAAGTCGGCGATGCCATTGCTCTTTTCATCAACGGTAAGCTTCTCACTCTGGTCGGATATAATCAGAATCTTGCTATGACCGCTCAGAATGCGGTATTTATGAAATGGCAGTGGCCGATGTTCATTCTTGGTCCGATTGTCGGCGCAGTTCTTTATCTTGCGGTTATTGTTTTTGTAAAGGATGATAATGAAGAAAGAAAATTCATCGAAGGTGAGCTGAAAAAACGGCGTAACGATGCTGCGGCAAAAGCCAAAGAAGAACTTAATACAATATAAAAATTATCCCCCGGTAATAAACCGGGGGATTTGCTGTTTTAAATAATATCAATCATTTTCTTGAGGTTTTCAAGTCCGATTTCAATGCCGTCAAGGCAGTTTTCAAGACCTTCAAACTCTATGCTGACATAACCGTCATATCCCGACGTCTTGGCGATTGAAATGCACTGCATAACGGGAATGTCGCCGTGACCGATTATTGAGCCTCTGAGGTAATTTCCGCCTCTGGATTTAAAAAATCCTTTGCCGGGATTGAGTCCGTTACCGCTCTTGATGTGGAAATCTTTTGCGTGAACGTGCTTGATATACGGAGCGAGTCTGCCTGCTGCGTGTGCACTGTTTTCGTCTACACAGCAGAAGTTGCCGACGTCAAGAAGCACACCGAAATTGGGATTGCCCACGCTTGTTATTATTTTTTCTACTCGTTCGCTGTCCTGACAGAAAAAACCGTGATTTTCTATGCAGGTAACGATTCCTTTTGATTGAGCATATTCGGTAACTCTTCTGCAACCGTCTGCAAGAATCGGAAGAATCTGCTCAAATCCCGCTTTCTTTTTAAGGTCGTCAGGCATACCCCAGGCAGCATCGTGGCGCATAACTTTTGCGCCGAGAATCTCTGCAACATCAACTTTGCGGCGGATGCGCTCAACCTCTGCGTCAAGACCTGCATCACTCAGAAGATTTGCGGAAATGGTATATGCGGTAATGGGGAGTGAAAGCTTTTCGCTTTCTTTTTTGAGAAGTGCGGCATATTCTGCTTCGCTCATACCGTTTTCGGGGGAGAGGTCGATGAATTCAATGCCGTCAAAACCCATATCCTTTGCAATTTTCATTATGCTGAGCTGAGTTTCTTTGCCTGAAGAAATAAGCTGCTGAAAGCTGTAACTGCTGACACCGATTTTCATACTTTTACTCCTTGATTATCCGAGATTCTTAAGAAATTCAACAGCAGCTCTGATGTCTTTTTCTGGATTGTCGCCGACTTCTCTTTCAATTGTAAGGAAGCCCTTATATCCGATATCTTCAAGAGCATTAAGGTATTCAATCCACTTAACGCTGCCTTCACCGAGAGGAACTTCAAGGAATGAATCTTCGGTGATGATAACATCCTTTTTAAGACCGTAGATGATTTCGGGGTCCTTATAGAAAATCTGCTTGCCGTCCTTTGCGTGTGTATGAACGATGTATCTCTGAAGGTTGTAAACAGCACCTACGGGGTCATCGCCCGTAACCATAACAAGGTTTGCGGGGTCAAGGTTGACGCCTACTCCCGTTGAACCGAGTGAATCAAGGAATTCTTTGAGAACTGCCGAGGTTTCGGGACCTGTTTCGATTGCGAAATGAGCGCCGATGCTGTCAGCATATCTTGAAAGCTCAAAGCAAGCTTCCTGCATTACTTTATATCTGTCGTTGTTTTTATCTTCGGGAACAACGCCTATATGAGTTGTAACAACGTTTGTGTCAAGCTCTTTTGCAAGGTCGATGATTCTCTTTGACTTTTCGATTTTTTCGGGGTTCCTGTCTGCAAAACAGAATCCGCCGCCGCCGAGGTCGCCGCAGAGAGCCGAGATAACAAGACCGTTATCAGCAACAAGCTTTTTGAATTCGGCAATTTTGGTTGCGTTCATATTTTCGGGTGACATTTCGCCGTGTGTGGCATAAACCTGAAAGCCCTGCGCACCGACTTCTGCAGCCTTTTTGACTGCCGTTATCGTGTCTGTTCTGAAGCTGTCGATGATAACACCGATGGGAAATCTGCTCATATGGAATACTCCTTTGCGTATCTGTTAATATATTTGATTTTATGATAGCAAACATTGCTCGAATTAGCAAGTTTTTTTTATAATTAACTTTACATTTTTTGAAATTATGGTATATTATTACTTGTATTAATATATACCTATTACTCAGGAGGTTAGTTTTATGTCAAAAATCAAGGTTGCGGTTATCGGTTGCGGCAATATTGCAAATGCCTCTCATATTCCCGCATATTTGAAAAACGGCGAGGTTGAAATAAAATATTTCTGCGACATTATTCCTGAAAGAGCGGAGAAATGCGTTGAAAAGTACGGATGCGGTATTGCCGTTGCGGATTATCACGATTTTCTGAATGATCCCGAAATTGAGGCTGTTTCTGTTTGTACTCACAACGATTTTCATTCAATTATCACAATTGATTTTCTTAAAGCGGGCAAGCACGTAATGTGCGAAAAGCCTGCTGCAAGAATTCTTTCGGAAGCGCTTGAAATGCAGAAGGTTGCTCATGAAACCGGTAAGATTCTCAACATAGGTGTTGTTAACAGATTCAATACATATGTTATGAAAATAAGAGAGCTTATTGAAAATGGTGAGCTTGGCGAGGTTTATCACGTCTACGCTTCTTTCCGTAAGCACCGTTCAATTCCCGGTATAGGCGGCGATTTTACGACCAAGGCAAAATCGGGCGGCGGCGCACTTATTGACTGGGGCGTTCACTTTATTGATCTGATTTTGTACTGCTGCGGCGACCCGAAGCCCGTTTCTGCATCAGGCGAGGCATTCTGCAAGCTCGGCAAAGATATCAAAAACTATGTGTATACAGGTATGTGGGCACCTGAAACTGCTGATATGAACGGTACATACGATGTTGACGATTCGGTTGTCGGTCTTGTGCGTACAACGGGCCCCGTTATCAGCTTTAACGGTGCGTGGGCACAGAATATCGGCGAGGATGAAATGTTCATTGACTTTATGGGCGACAAAGCAGGTATCAGACTTCAGTATTGCTCGGATTTCCAAATCTGGTCGGTTAAGAACGGAATGCTGACCGAAACAAAGGTTTCTGCAAAAGAAACCGTTATGTATGAAAATGAAATTAATGACTTCATCAGATGCATAAAAACGGGCGATAAAAACCAACAATATATTGACTATGCAGTCGAAACTTCAAAGATTCTTCAGGCAATTTACGATTCGTCAGACAGTCACGCTGAAATCAAAATTTCATAAAAGGAGTAATTTATTATGGATATCAGAATTTTTAAGAATGAAGCAGAAATCGGTCAGGCAGCAGGTAAGCTTTTCTGCGATTTTGTAAGTGAAAACCCCGGTTGCGTTCTCGGCCTTGCAACAGGTGCAACTCCCGTGCCGACCTATAATTATATTGCAGAGCAGTATGCGGCAGGCAAATTATCCTTCAAGGATGTTAAAACATTCAACCTTGATGAGTACTGCGACCTTCCCAAAGACCATAAAAACAGCTATTATACATTTATGAATGAAAATCTTTTCTCAAAGCTCGATATCAACCTTGACAATGTCGGCTTCCTTGACGGCAACGCAGAGGATCCCGAGGCTGAAAGTGCACGTTATGCCGCAGATATTGCTTCAAAGGGCGGAATCGACATTCAGCTTCTCGGTATCGGCAGAAACGGTCATATCGCATTCAACGAGCCTGCCGATGAATTCACCGGCGAAAGCCATAAGATTAAGCTTACGGACAGCACAATCGAAGCAAACTCAATCTATTTTGACGATATTCCTATGCCCCGTTATGCAATGACAATGGGCATCGGTTCAATTATGAAGGCAAAGAAGATTGTTCTTATTGCTACCGGCGCATCAAAGGCTGAAGCTGTCAAGGCAATGATTAAGGGTCCCGTTACTCCTCATTGCCCCGCATCCGTACTTCAGCAGCATCAGGATGCAGTTATTTTCCTTGACGAAGCTGCGGCTGCACTTCTTTGATATTCAGTTCTGTTCAAAAAACAGGAGGTAAAATCCAATGGACAAGAAAACTTTCTATATATCTACGCCGATATATTATCCCTCGGATAAGCTTCATATCGGTCATACTTATTCAACCGTAGCGGCGGATGCTGTTGCCCGCTACAAGCGTTTTCAGGGCTTTGATACCTTTTTTCTCACCGGTACCGATGAACACGGTCAGAAGATAGAAGATAAGGCGAAAGAAGCCGGCGTTACTCCAAAGGAATATGTTGATAACATCGTTGCAGGCATCAAAGATCTTTGGAAGCTGATGAACATTTCAAACGATAAGTTTATCAGAACAACCGATGAATACCACGAAAAGGCTGTTCAGAAGATATTCACCAAGATGTATGAAAAAGGTGATATCTATAAGGGTCACTATGAAGGTCTTTACTGTAAGCCTTGCGAATCCTTCTGGACCGAAACTCAGGCTGTTGACGGCAAGTGCCCCGATTGCGGCAGACCTGTCACAAAAGAGAGAGAAGAAGCATATTTCTTCAAGCTTTCCGCTTACGGTGACAAGCTTCTCAAATATTACGAAGACCATCCCGGCTTCATCGAGCCTCAGAGCAGACAGAATGAAATGGTCAACAACTTCATCAAGCCCGGTCTTCAAGACCTTTGCGTATCACGTTCTTCATTCAAATGGGGTATTCCCGTTCCCGTCAATGAGGACCACGTTATTTACGTCTGGCTTGATGCTCTCACCAACTATATAACGGCTCTCGGCTTTGGCTCGGAGGACGATACACTTTATAAGAAATTCTGGCCTGCCGATGTTCACCTCATCGGTAAGGATATTATTCGTTTCCATACCATTTACTGGCCCGCTTTCCTTATGTCAATCGACGAACCCCTTCCCGAAAAGATTTACGGTCACGGCTGGGTTCTTCTTGAAGGCGGAAAGATGAGCAAGTCAAAGGGTAACGTTGTTGACCCCGTTATTCTTGCGGAAAGATACGGCGTTGACGCACTTCGCTATTATCTTCTCAGAGAAATTGCTTTCGGCTCGGACGGCGTATTCTCAAATGAAAACCTCATTAACAGAATCAACTCTGACCTTGCAAACGACCTCGGCAACCTTGTTTCAAGAACCGTTGCTATGGTTCAGAAATATTTCGGCGGAACTATTCCTGCAGAGAGAGAATCAGGGGAGTTTGACGATGACCTCAAGGCTCTTGCGGCACAGACCGCTGCCGATGCGGAAAGAGAGCTTGATAAGCTTAATTTTTCTGTTGCGTTGACCGATATCTGGAAGTTTATTTCGAGAACAAATAAGTATATCGACGAAACTGCTCCCTGGACTCTTGCAAAGGATGAATCCAAGACCGCAAGACTTGCAGAAGTTATGTATAATCTATGCGAGAGCATCAGAATTATTTCTGTTCTTATTGCTCCGTTTATGCCTTTAACCACTCCCGAAATCAGAAAGCAGCTTGGTATTGCAGATGATTTTGCTTGGGATGAGTGCAAGATTTTCGGCAAGGAAGCGACATATACGGTTGTTAAGGGCGATATTATATTCCCCAGAATCGACCTTGAAAAAGAGCTTGCAGAGCTTGAAGCTGCCAAAGAAGCCGCTAACCCCACCAATCCTCTTAAAGAGGAAATCCAGGGTGTTGCGAAAATCGGAATTGACGATTTTGCAAAGGTTGACCTCAGAGTCGCAAAGATTACTGCTTGCGAACCCGTCAAGAAGGCAAAGAAGCTTCTCAAGCTTACTCTTGATGACGGAACGGGCGACCCCAGAACCGTTGCTTCGGGTATCGCATTGTGGTATAAACCCGAAGATCTCATCGGAAAGAGCATTATCCTTGTTTCCAACCTCAAGCCCGCTGTTCTCTGCGGAGTTGAGAGTCAGGGAATGATTCTTGCTGCCGATGCAGGCGAAGATGTCAAGGTTATCTTTGTTGACGGTATTCCTGCAGGAAGTAAGGTAAGATAAAATGTTTAATAATATCTTTGACAGTCATTCTCATTATGACAGCGAAGCTTTCAATGATGACCGCAAAGAGCTTGTAAGCGCCCTGCCTGAGCGGGGCGTTTGCGGCATTATAAACTGTGCAAGTGATATGGCTTCATCGCTCACAAGCCTTGAGCTTGCCGATGAATTCAGCTTCGTTTATGCAGCTTGCGGCGTTCATCCTCACGAAGCGGATAAATGCAAAAGCGGATATCTCCCTGTTCTCAAAACGCTTTGTATGGAAGAAAAATGCGTTGCCGTCGGTGAAATCGGTTTGGATTATCATTATGATTTCTCTCCGCGTGACATTCAGCAGAAGGTTTTTGAACAGCAGATTGTTCTTGCCAAAGAGCTTGATTTGCCGATTATTGTTCACGACAGAGAGGCACACGAAGATACAATGAATCTTCTTAAAAGGTACAAGCCCAAAGGTGTTGTTCATTGCTTTTCAGGTTCTGCCGAAATGGCAAAAGAAGTTGTAAAACTCGGAATGTATATCGGTCTCGGCGGCGCGGTTACTTTCAAGAATGCACGTAAACCCAGAGAGGTTGCGGAGGTTGTGCCCGACGACAAGCTTCTGATTGAAACGGACTGCCCGTATATGACTCCCGTACCTTTCAGAGGTCAGCGATGCGATTCGTCGTTTATTCCTTATACTGCAGAGGTTATTGCGGAGGTCAGAAATACAACCGCACAGGCGATTCTTGACCTCACACGAAAGAATGCGAATATGCTTTTCGGACTTAATTTATAAAAATATAACCGTTATGATTTCTCTTGGCGAGATTTCATAACGGTTTAATTTTTTAACAATCAATTTGTTTTAGCTTAAGTCTGTTGGCAACGGTCTGACCGATAAGTGTATAAAGAACCGCGCATAACGGAACGCTTATCAGAATGCCTGCAACTCCGAGGAGATTGCCGCCAATTGTAACAGCGGTAAGAACCCATATTCCGGGAAGACCGACTGATTTACCGACAACCTTCGGATAAATCAGATTGCCCTCAAGTTGTTGAAGTATAACTATGAAAACAATAAACCATAATGCTTTCATCGGGCTTACAAACAATATAAGGAATGCGCCGATTGCCGTTCCGATGAATGCACCGAAAACGGGGATGAGTGCCGTTGTGCCGACAAGCACCGAGATAATAGCCGCATAAGGCATACGGAATATCAGCATACCGATAAAACATAAAGCTCCGATTATCACGGCTTCAAGAAGCTGACCGGTCACAAAGTTTGTGAAAGTCTGGTCGGAAAGCCTGATAATTCCGAGAAACTTATTAACCTTATCCTCGCGGAAGAATGCAAGCATAGCTTTCTTTGATGCCGATGCAAGCTTTTCTTTTTGTGAAAGAAGATAGAACGAAAATGCAACCGCAATAATGAGGTTAACAATTCCCGTAACAATCGAGCCGGTTATATCAAGTGTTTTATCTACGATTCCGCTGCTGTTGATTGCATTGCCGACAACATTCATTATTTTTTCGATGTTGAATGAGAAATCGGGGAGAGTGAAACCGTGATTTTCAGCAAATGAAACCGCTTTGGTAAGCCAGCCTTCGATTATTGTGATATACTGCGGGAATGACTTGGTTATTGTTCCGAAGGTGTTTTTGAATTCGGGAATAATCATAAACAGCAACGCAAAAATAATGCCGACCATAATTAATGTGCTGAGTATGAGACATATCGGACGTTTCAGCTTATTTGATATTTTTCCGGTTTTCTTTTTCTTCGGAAGCTTATCCCAGAGATTTTCAAGAGGACGCAGCAAAACATTAATAATAAATGCAATGCAGAATCCTAACATAAAAGGCTCTGCAAGATTTAACATTCCGTTGAATACCGATGAAACCTTTTCGGTGTTGTTAAGACCCCAATAAACAAGAACAACAGCGGCAACGGACAAGATGATGTATTTAATAGTTTTTTTAGAAAACTTGAAAGTCACGCTGCCGAAGTCGTCTTTTTTTGATTGTGAGTCATTTGAATCGGTTGGATCTGAAAAAAGTATTTCTTTATTATCACTCATATTTTCAGAAAACAGTTAAACCTTTTTCTTTTTCATAAAACCGAAACCGATTGCCATTACAACAGCAAAGATAATAAGATAACCGGGGATTTCAGCTTTGTGTGCTACGAATGCGGCAACAACCATAAATAAGCTGCCTGCAATTGCAAGTGAAGGAACTATAAAGCGTTTGAAAGCGGGAAGTCCCTTGTCAAAGAACATCTTGAAGAAGATGGGAATATAGAAAGGATAAATAGTAACGATGGGAAGCTCGGTCGGGTCAAATGCGAACATCTTAAGAGATGCTGCAGTTTCGCTGTTGAGGTTTGCAAAGTAGAAATAAACAAGCCAGGCAGCGCAAAGAAGAAGAGCAAGGATTGATGAGTTGCCGGGCATATTTGTGTGCTTATCAAGATAGCCGAAAACGTGAGGAGCGGGGCCTCTGCCTCTGCTTGCAATTGAGTAGATACCTCTTGTGCAGCCGAGCATAAGACCGTTAAGAGTGCCAAGGCAGGAAACGATAACGAAAACGAAGATGCCGGTACCCATTGCTTTGCCGAATACTGCGCCGAAAGCGTTTCTTGCAGCAGCCTGACCGCTTGCCATCATATCTGCATTCTTGATGCTGCCTGCGAGGCCGACATAGTAAAGAACATAAATAGCAACGATTATAAGTGAACCGATAACAAGAGCTTTGGGAAGATTCTTTTTACCATCTTTAAGCTCTGCATTGATTGATGTTGCGATAATCCAGCCTTCATAAGCAAAAACAGTTGCGCAAACTGCGGTGAAGATTGCTTCGCTTGCAGGAACTTCGTTAACTACGGTTGTAAAGTTTTCAACAAGAACACCGTTTTCGTTTGTGAGACCGTAGATAGTGCCGACAACACCCATAAGAAGAAGGGGAATGAGCTTTATGAAGGTTGTTGAAACCTGGAATTTACCTGAAATAATGGGTGAAAGGGTGTTGAGTGCGTAACTGCCGATAAGGTAGAATCCCGTCAGAACAAAGCACATACCGCTTGTCGGGTCAGCGCTGTCGCCCTGGAAAACAACAAGAGTATATCTTGCGGAGAGCCAAGCGAGAGCCATAGTGAGTGTGGGATAATAAATCGTACTCAAAAACCAGCCGATAACATAGCCGTATTTTTCGCCGATTGTTGCTTCTGCGTAGTCAACAACGCCGTTGACTTTTTCGTATTTCGTTGCAAGGATAGAGAAGGTGTAAGCGGAGATAATCATAATAACGCCGCCGATTATCCAGGCAAGAATACCGATTTTGAGGTTGCCGCCTGTTTTATTGAGGATTGCTTCTGCTTTGAAAAATACACCGCTACCGACAACAATGCCGACAACCATACAGATTGCAGTCAGCAGACCGTATTTTTTCTTGAGTTCGTTTGCCATTATTAAACCCCATTTCTAAATTTAATAATTTGATTTTACATTGTAATATGTCAAATGTCAATTATTTTTTATTTAATTGTTTAATTCGTTAAAACTTTACTTGCCATACTTTTGATGATATGCTATAATATAGCAACAAATTACGGCGGAGGCTCTGTTTATGATTAAAAAAATTTTTGCTGCTATAACTCTGATATCGATGTTATTTGTATTTTATTCCTGCGGAGTAAATAATGATAAAAAACTGACAGCGCCATCTTATTCATTTACTCAGAAAGCAACTTTGATTCATAATCATTTTAAAGAAAAATTACCTGAATTCAAATTTAAAAATGAACCGGTTGAGAAATACCGCGACGGAGTAAGCCACACCTTGTCCGTTACCTGCACGTTGAAGGAATTCGGAAAATATATCAAAAAATTACAAAAAGCAGGTTTTGAACAGAACATTGTTGAAGCACAGACATATTTCAGTGCAAACACTTCGGACGGATATTTTGTTGAAGCAACTTATGTAGGCGATATGCTTACGGTATCAGTGAAAAAAATATAAAATCAAGCAGTGCATTTCCAAGTCGGGAATGCACTGCTTTTTCTTGATTTAAAGTATGATGCAAATTAATCCGCTGCATCCTTCGTTTATGACTCTTTCAAGAGTTTCGCGAAGCTTCAGCCTTGCGTCACCGGGCATACGGTAAAGCTTGTTGTGGAGCCCTTCATTGACAAGCTCGTGGAGCGAGGTGCCGAAAATATTGGATTCCCATATCATTGCGGGATTTTCCTCGAATTCCTTGAGAAGATATTTAATAAGCTCTTCAGATTGTGATTCGGAGCCTACAATCGGCGCAACTTCCGTCTGAATATCGGCTCTCATAATGTGAAGCGAGGGGGCGCTTGCCCTGAGTCTGACTCCGTATCTTCCGCCCTGCTTCATTATTTCGGGCTCTTCAAGCGTTAAGTCGTCAACATCGGGCAGAACAATCCCGTATCCTGTTGCTTCGACCTCCTCAAGAGCATTTTTAAATCTTCTGTATTCGCCCTGCTCAGCCGAAAATTCTTTCATTTTTTTCATAAGGTCCTGCTCGTTTTCAACTGAAACGCCCGTTTCTTCTTCGATGATTTTAAAGAAAAGGTCAGGCTTTAGCGAAACGGTTATTTTTACGCTTCCGGTTGCAAGATTCATATTGTCAATTACCGATAAATTAATATTTTCATTTTGCATAACGGCTGAAGAAAACGAATTTATATCTCTGACTCTTTTGAGATTCTTCGCTTCCGTGCCTATTCTTTCAAATATGCCGGACCTGAGCCAATGGTTTTTGGCAAGAGAGGTTATCCAGCCGGGCAGGTCGATTTTAACTTCCTTAATCGGGAATTCGAAAAGAATCTGCGAAAGAATTTCGCCGATTTCATTCTGAGTTAACTCAAGGCAGTTAACGGGAACAACCGGCGCTTTATAATCGGCTGTCATTTTGGCGGCAAGTGCTTCGGCAGCAGGAGAATCGGGATTTTTGCAGTTGAGCAGGACAACAAAAGGTTTGTTTATTTCTTTGAGTTCACTGATTACTCTTTCTTCAGCTTCTGCGTATTCGCTTCGTGGGATTTCACTGATTGAACCGTCGGTTGTTACAACAAGACCTATTGTTGAATGCTCGGAAATGACCTTTCTTGTACCGATTTCAGCTGCCATATTAAAAGGAATTTCTTCTTCAAACCAAGGCGTTTTGACCATTCTCGGTGCTTCGCCTTCGATGTAACCCAGCGCAGACGGAACGATATAGCCGACACAGTCAATCATTCTTACCTTCATTTTTGAATTTGACGGTAATGATATTTCGACTGCGTCTTCGGGGATGAACTTTGGCTCGGTTGTCATAATTGTTCTGCCGCCGGATGATTGCGGAAGCTCGTCAACCGCTCTGTCGCGTCTGCTGCTGTCTTCCATATTAGGAAGAACCATATTTTCCATAAATTTTTTAATGAAAGTTGATTTTCCCGTTCTTACGGGACCTACAACACCGATGTAGATATCGCCGCCCGTTCTTGCGGCTATATCCTGATAAATATTGTTGTTAGTCATTTTTTATCCTCCGCACATTTAATTTTGCTTCCGTAAAATCTATGCACAATCGGGACAATGTATGACCTGATAATTAAAAAAGCAGGGATTGACCCTGCTTTTTTCAGAATGATTCTTTGATAAGTGCGATTATCGAAGAAAATATAATCTTTTCATTTGAATGTGTTTCTTTTGAATCGGTTCCGATAATCGGGGAAAGTGAATTGCCTTCGTTTTTCATAAACTGAGGATATAACGGATTTGTTCTTACGTTCGGCTGACCCTTATATCTTACCGCCCATTCAAGGAAACCGCAATATCCGGATTCAAATTCGTTATGACCGTTATTTTTTATGAACCAAGTGTATTCGGGAAAAACGCAGGTTGAAGCGTCAATCACTTTGTCGGCGGAAAGATGCATATGACCGCAGGAATTTTTCAGCTGTTTATAATCTTTTTCTAATGTTTTTCCGAAAGGTGCGCAAACAGCGCCGAGGCTCATATATTCTGTGTCAATAAGATAATCCGACTGTACTTCTCCGCAACAGGTAACGGGTATGGACGATATGTTATAGCCTGCCGCAATTATTATAGATGTTCCTTTTGCTTTTGCGGATTTAATAACTGACTCTGTTTTTACCTGAACGTTATAATGATAATAGTCGATTCTTTCGATAAGCTTTTTATATTCGGCGTTACCTTTGAAAACGGTTTCTTTTGCTGCTTCATAATATTCATCGGGAACGAATGCCCATATTCCCGGCATAGTTCCGATTATATCCGTGAGCGATTCTGCAAAAACTCTGTCAAGCTGGTCATCAAGGACCTTCTGGAGATAATAGAGAATACCGTCAACCGTGCCGACTTCGTTGATTTTCTTAATAACAGCGGTTAAGAGCCGGCTTTTGATTTCTTCATATCCCATAATGCCGTTGAGATAATCTGCAAGCGCATCGCCCTTTCCCTGAACGTAAACATTCTGAGTGAAAAGTGAACCTACGAGTGACAGACCCTGATAAGCAGGGGAAAGGAAGAGGATTTTTTCAATTCCGCCGTTACCGTAAAGGTGAAGATAAGATGTGACAATCGTATTTCCCTGGCTGTGAGCGGAAAGAATAACTTTCTTATGACCGGTTAATTCTTTGACTTCCTCTATGAATTTTTTCAGACCTTTTGCATTGTCAATGGGGTCAAGACGCCAGTCATAGATATACAGAAAATATCCGTTATCATCGGAATCTTCGCTTACATAAACCGTGTTCTTGTGTGTGTCAACGAGTAATTCATCGGGTTCAACACCTGTGTCATAAAGCGGATCGCCGTTTTTGTCGCAGGCAGCTTCGCCAAGCATAGTGTTAGCGCCTTTGGATGCGTATTTGCCGAAAACGTCAAAGTTGCCCGTCAACAGCCCGAACAGAACAGCTGTCACAAAATCGGGGATTGCGTTTGTTATTGCGTCGCCTTCGGGAGGAAAAACGGTGTAATTATCTTCCGCACGGGGATTCTTATAAATAGGCTCGCCGAATCCGGGAACGTGAACAACGGGTGTCAGACCGCAATTGCACCTTTCGGAAGCAGCCGAAGCAGTTGCGGAGAAGGAAAAGATGATGGAAAGAATAAGAATAATGCTGACAGCTTTTTTCATTTTTCTACCTTCCTTTAGTTAAAAAATAAGATACTTAACCCGAACAAAGCCTGAGCAGGGAAATATGTATATGCAACAAGAATGTCATTGCATTTCAGCTTGGGTTTGCCGTAAAGCGAAACGGCAAGAAATGTGTCCGATAGCAGGAACAGACCGCCTGCCGCAACAAGGCAAGCGCCGAAAGCGGTGTTTCCGTTAACTATTGATACAACACCTCTCGAAACTGCAAAAATGAACGAAAACATCAGCAGAAAAGAATATGCGATCATAATTCTTCTGCCTTTCGGGAATCTGATTTTATCTGCAATAACCTCAATAACAGCCGCAACGCACAATGCAAGGAATCCGAGAATGATTTGTTTTGTATACGGAGCAAGGGACGGTTTGAGATTGAAAATAAATGTGTAAAGATAAATCAAATGTCCGATTGAAAAGAAGAGTACACCGACCAAAAAGTATTTACTGTTTTTATAATCAAGCCAGAAATCTCCAAGCAAGCCGAAGAACAGAGCTGCAATCATCAGATATGCGTACTGTGAAAAGTCGCAACACGCTGCTGCAAATATGCCAGTAAGCAGAAACAGCGAGGAACAAATCATTTTTGAATGAAGCGGTTTCTTTTTAAATGCGGGCAGAAGATGCGATAAAATCGTTATTATTACGGTAGCAGCAAAAAATAAAATCGGAATCAAAGTGCAGAGTGTCATATTTAAACTACCTCTTTCTTTATTTTGAATACTTTGCTGCCTGAGTTGTTGCAAGGACATCGCAGCGCTCATTTTCGGGATGACCTGCGTGACCTTTCACCCAGACTATTTTATATTCGTGCTTGCGGATTTCGGTTATCAGTTCCTGCCACAGCTCAGGGTTAAGGACGGGCTTTTTGTCAGCTTTTTTCCAGCCGTTTTTCATCCAGTTCCATATCCAGCCCTGCAAAAATGCATCGGCAACATATTTTGAATCGGTGTATATGGTGATATCGCATTTCTGATTCAATTTTTTTAATGCCTCGATAACGGCGGTCAGTTCCATACGGTTGTTGGTAGTGGGGTTTTCTCCGCCGCTGAGCTCCATTTCGTGACCGCCGTAACGAAGAATGGCACCCCATCCTCCCGGACCGGGGTTGCCCGAACAGGCGCCGTCTGTAAATATATCAACCTTTTTCAGTTCTGCCATAAAATTCTCCGAAATAAATTATGATTGTTAATTATATCACTGTTTTTTTCAATAAACAATAGCAAACGGGGTTATTTTCAGATTTTTCGCCAATAATATTTTCTGCGAAAGGACGGATGTTATGAAAGCAGTGATTATGGCAGGCGGTGAAGGCAGAAGACTCAGACCTCTGACCTGCACATTGCCGAAGCCTATGGCAAAAATTCTCGGCAAACCCATTATTGAATACATTTTTGACCTGCTTTGTGCAGGGGGAGTGAAGCACGCCGCAGTTACCCTTGGGTATCTGCCTCATATGATTGAGGAGTCATATGAAGACGGCTACAAAGGGCTTAAGCTTGATTTTATCAGAGAGGATGAACCTCTGGGCACTGCCGGAAGTGTAAGAAATGCGGCAAACGATTTTGAGGAGCCGTTTTTTGTTATCAGCGGTGATGCACTGTGCAGTTTTGATTTAAGCAAGATTATGTCATATCATAAAGCGAGCGGTGCGGCGGTTACCGTTGTTGCGGTTGAGGCATCCGACCCCAGAGAATACGGTGTTGTAAGAGTTGACAAGGAAAACCGTGTGACGGGGTTCATTGAAAAACCCTCGTGGAGTCAGGCGGTAAGCAATCTTGCAAATACGGGAGTTTATGTTATCAGCCCCAAGTGTCTTGAACTGATTCCCAAGGGAAAACCTTATGATTTTGCGTCGGATTTGTTTCCTCTTATGCTTGAAAGAGGAATGCCGATTTACTGCTATCATACATCGGATTATTGGTGTGATGTAGGCAATATTGAAGCATATCTGAAATGCCAGAGAGATGCTTTTGACGGCAGAATAAAGCCTTTGCCGGGCGAAACGGCAAAAGGAATTTATACGGGAAACCGCCTGCCTTCGGGAGATTACAGCATCATTCCTCCCGTGTATATCGGCAATAACACCGAAATCTCCGACGGTGCGGTTATAGGCCCGTATGCGGTCATAGGTGACGGATGCAGCATAGGCAGGAACTCAAAGGTAAGATATTCCGTTGTTTCTGACAATTGCTGTTTTGCTTCAGATACATCCGTAACCGGTGCGCTTATATGTTCGGGTGCTGCGCTGAGAAGCAGATGCTCGATGTATGAAAACAGTGTTGCAGGTTCGGGTTGTGTCATAGGTGAGGATGTATGCGTAAAGCCGGGGGTAAGTGTATGGCCCGGTAAGGTGGTGGGCAGAGGTGCTACCGTAAACTCAAATATAAAGTACGGCAATGTGAAGGCCGAATATTTCAGCGGCGGCAGAGTAGGCGAGGGCTGCGGCATAAGGCTGAATGCGGAAAACTGTGTACGGCTGGGTTCTTCCCTCGGCAGTGTGATTGAAAGTCGTAAAATTGCAGTGGCTTGTGACGGTACACCTTATTCACGCATAATGTGCCGTGCATTAGTGGCAGGTATTGGCGAAACAGGTGCCGCGGTATGGGATTTCGGTGAGTGTTTTGAGTCGCAGTTCAAGTATCTTGTCAATATCTGCGGGCTCGAAGTCGGTGCTTTTGCCTGCGGAGAAGACGAGAGATACATTGATGTTTGTTCATACGGCGGTCTGAATATACCCTGCAGGCTTGAAAGACAGCTTGAAGCGGCAATGTCAAAATGTGAATTCAGAGAAGCTTCCGATGCTGAATTTGAAGAACCTTCGGATATGTCGGGTATGAAGCATTTATACACACAGGCTCTTATGATGCTGGCACCCGACGGGCTGACAGAAACAGTGGTTTTCGAATGCGAAAATCCTGCTATAAAGAATCTCGTTTCTTCCTGCGTTTCAAAGTCGGGTGCGGAAGAAAAAGGAAACACGGTGTTCAAAATAAGCCCCGACGGCACAAAACTGACTGCGGTTTATGGCGAAAAAAAGTATGATTACGAAAAATTGCTTGCCGCTGCCTGCAATGATGAAATGTGCAAAGGCAAGGATGTTGCAGTTCCTTATGATTCACCGGAATTTCTGGAGCTGCTTGCAGCTAAGTATGGCAGAAGAGTTTACAGGTATCTTTCAACTCCTGCCGATGGTGCGGATGCCAAAGCAAGGCATCTTGCGGCAAAACAACCTTTTGTCAGAGACGGTCTTTTTCTTGCAATGAAACTGCTTTCGGTTATGAAAGAGAGAAACTGCGGGCTCGATAAACTGATTTCGGAGCTTCCCCAAAGGCATATAGTGAGGAAAACCGTAAAAATCAATTTTTCACCGTCGTATCTTTTTGACCTTGCAGGTGAAAGGGTAGGAGAAACGGGAAATGACCGTGAAGGCATAAAAATTATCCGCAATGACGGAAGCTTGCTTGTTATTCCCGAAAGGGGAGGAGAAAGTGTGCGTATGCTTGCAGAGGCTGATACTGCGGAAACCGCAGAGGAAATCTGTGCAGGTTTTGAGGAAGTTATCAATACCGCAAACGACAAAGTTTGATATATATAATAAATATATCTTGACTTTATAACCGTAAAAAGATAAAATATACCGTGGGGCAGGAGCACTGCCCCGCAAACGGAACATAATTTGAGTTTTATATACACCGAATTTTCAGGTAAAGGAGAAT
>JAZSLR010000073.1:0-8871 GCA_045535475.1 Acutalibacteraceae bacterium
TTTCTTCAATTCCAATATTTCTTTTTCGTATTCCTTTATATGTCTGTAGTTCCTGGGCATAAAAATTCCTCCTATGATAGATTTATTCTACCATAGGAGGTTCTTTTTTTCATTGTCCGTTTTTACCGGTCCTGTTCAAAACAGAGGGTGTTATTGCTTTATTCAACCGTTATCCTTACCTCGCCGTTTGAGATGACGGTAAGTGTCAATGTTTTTGTTTCTTCGTTCCATTCGGCTCTGCCTTTTGCACCGTTTGAGCCCCAAGCATTGACGCTCGGCGGCGTTTCAAATCCCTTAAGTGTGATAACCGAAGTTCTGAAATCCCTCGGATTATCCATCTTTCCGCCTGCGGCATAGGCTCTCATAAATTGGTCTTCGCTTTCAAGTCCGTTGCAAACCGCATCTGTATCAAGGCGGAGATTGCACAAATCAATGTCAATCTTCTCTTCACTCTCTTTTATTATTGCGTAAGTGTGTGCAACGAAGTTTGTGCTGATTTGAAGTCCGCTTTCGGGCAGAGTATAATTAACGGTCTGTTCACTGTCGATTGTTTTGTTTTCGTTGCTGTTGAAGATATAAACATAATCGTTTATGTCAAACAAAACACCGTCGCCCGTGTAAGTTTGTTCGTAGCGCTTATTGAAAAACTTTGTTTTTATCGGATTTATGAAAAGAAGATTGAAGAAGTAGCTGAAATCATTGAGAACTTCACTCTCAGGCAACACTTCCTTGGGATTTGAATAGATGGGAAGAATGGGGATGATATAATATCTTCCCGTTGAAGGCACCCACGTTTTTGTGCAGTCAAAATAGATGTTGTCTATTTTCTCCTGCAAGAAGGTGAATGTGTCGCAGTAAAGCCCCTGAAGAAGGTGCGCATCGTTGCCGCTGAGTGCCCAGGATGTGGGGAATGTCATTTTATATGCAACCTTGATGTTTTCTTTGACTTCTTCTTTGGAAGGTACAGCACCGTTCAGAATCATCTGATAAATCGGATAAAGCACATCGTAAAAAGTCGGAGTCAGAATAACCTCTCCGTCAACAAAATGATAAAGACCGCCTCTGCTGAACGTGCCCTCAATCGCGTAAACCGTTGCGCCGCCAACCATATCGGCTATCATATCAATGCCGAAAAGGGCAGGCGGATATTTTGCTGTGGTAATCGGGTCAGGCTCGTTGGGTGCAACACCTATATCATCATATTCAATGAATCCTTCCTCATACCAAAGGAAGTTCTCGAGATTTACACCCCAGTTACCGCAGACATCATCGAGCCAGCATCCGAGAATATTTGCCTGCGATGCAAAATGTCTGCCGTGGCCGTTGTGCTTGTCCATAATAACTATATTTTCGGTGTTGCTTTTAAGAAGATCATAAAGCTCTCTGTCCTTGAGAATATGATTGACATAATTTGCTTTTTTCCAATAGATATATTCCATATCCTGCCAGATGAAAAGTCCGCCGTTTTCGGCACAGGCCTTGATGCACGACTTTATTCTTGCAAGGATATTTTTGTTTACGCCGTTATCTTCGGTCACTTCATCATAAGCAAGCTTTTCATTGGTAACACCGTTTGTCGAAAGCTCAACCTGAACAAAGCCGATGAGTGACGGATGCTCTTTGAAAACTGCGGAAAGCTCCTCTTGTGTAAAAGGATCACGGGTTTTGTTGGTGCAGAAGCATTCAGACTGGCACACAATCGGAACATTTGCTGCATCTGT
Source organism: Acutalibacteraceae bacterium (assembly GCA_045535475.1). GTDB lineage: Bacteria > Bacillota > Clostridia > Oscillospirales > Acutalibacteraceae > CAG-177. The sequence continues at coordinate 1,722 of JAZSLR010000073.1, forward strand.
TACCGTGAGAAGCTCGTCCCAGAATTCAAGCTGTCTTGCGGGAGTCATATCCGTTGTGCCCTCGTCAATATAGATAACCGCAAAATTTCTGATATCTTCGGGGAGTGCATAGTATGTTTTGATTGCATATTCCGCAAAGGCTTCACCCGTCTGTGGACCGCCCCATATCGGGCAGTTTCTTATCATAAACAGCGGGTTTTCTTCGTCAACATACATTCGAAGCCCGTCAACTTTTTTGCGTGTTCTGATTTCGGTTACTGTGTTTGTTTTTTGAGCCAGGTCAACAATTCCAGTGTCGTAAGAAGTTCCTTCTGCAGAAACTTCAAACGGAATCATAAATATCATCGATAATATCAAAAGTAAGCATATTATTTTCTCCATTTTTTCTGCTCCTTGCTGTGTTTTTTGAAATTATATCACACAAGCACTACGGTATCAAGGGTATAATTTAATTGACGGATTTTTATTTATAGGTTATAATACATTATTAAATGTTTTGACTTTTTAGTTTCTTAAGATAAATAAATTTTTTTGAGGGTGTAAAAATGCTTTTTAATTCATATGTTTTTGTTTTCCTCTTTTTTCCAATAGTTGTTTTGGGATATTTTTTGCTTAACAGTTTCAAAAAATATGAGATTGCCAAAGTTTTTCTTATTGCAGCATCATTATATTTTTACGGGTATTTTAATTGGAGCTATTTATTGATAATTGTTTTATCAATTGTATTGAATTATATTTTCAGCGCTATTTTGCTTTCAAAAGAGTGTAATAATGTTTTACGAAAACTCATCTTTGCTGTTGCGATGTGTCTTAATATAGGCAGTTTAGGCATTTTTAAATATTATGATTTCTTTATCGGAAACATAAACGCTGTATTTAACATGTCCTTATCGCTATTGAATATTCTGTTGCCGTTAGGTATAAGCTTTTTCACATTCCAACAATTATCATATATTATTGACAGTTACAAGGGCGATGTGCCGAAGTATTCGTTCTTTGATTATGCTTTGTTTGTTTCATATTTTCCGCAATTGATTGCAGGGCCCATAGTAACTCATGACGAAATGGTTCCTCAGTTTGCAGATGTTTCCAAGAAGAAATTTAATATAGATAATTTTGCTTGTGGTTTATATGGTTTTGCTTTAGGTTTAGGTAAGAAAGTAATTATAGCTGATACTTTCGGACTTGTTGTTGACAGTGCTTTTACCGATGTTTCAAATCTCGGAACTCTGAATGCTGTTTTTGTTATGCTTGCATATACATTCCAGATATATTTTGATTTCAGCGGATACAGCGATATGGCTATGGGAATCGGAAAAATGATGAATATTGATATTATACAGAATTTTGATTCTCCGTATAAAGCAGTAGGAATAGTTGATTTCTGGAAGAGATGGCACATTACTCTTACAAGATTTTTCACACGCTATATTTATATTCCTCTTGGCGGGAACAGAAAAGGCGAAATAAGAACATACATAAATATATTGATTGTTTATCTTGTCAGCGGTGTATGGCACGGTGCGAACTGGACATTTATTATATGGGGTATTTTGCACGGAGTGGCATCGGTTGTAACAAGATTTACAGATAAGAAAACCGGGTTGTTTTCTCAAAAAAGCTCAAAGTCTCTTAAGGCGATTTTGTGGTGTTTGACATTTGTTTTCCTGAATCTTACCTGGGTGATGTTCAGAGCAGACTCGGTTGCACAGGCTTTTGATTTTTATAAGGAACTGTTCAGCTTTAATTTTGTTGAGCTTAATGCTGATTTTCTTAAGCTTATGCAAATTGACGGAGTGTATTTGTTAAGTAAGTTTATTCCTTTGGTTGGAGATTATATAAAAACTTATTGTTGGGCGTTGATTTTTGTGACTGCTTTTATTTTATCAGTTTTTGCAAAAAATGTAAGTTCCCGAATTCATAATTATAAAGTCAAATGGTATCACCCCGTAATTACTGCTGCGATATTATTCTGGTGCATTATGTCATTTGGCGGAGAATCATCCTTCTTGTATTGGAATTTCTGAGGTGGAAAATGAATAGTAAAAAAATGGTTATATCGACATTCTCTCTGTTGCTGTGTGCCTTACTGGTAATGGGGTCAATTAATTTTGCTGTGGATCCGTTGTTTCAATACCATAAGCCGTGGTTCGGATTGAAGCCTTATATAATTAGTGAAACTTACCAGAATCCGGGAATTGCCAAAAATTTTGATTTTGATAACGCTGTTGTCGGTAATTCTCTCACTGAAAACTTTATCGTTTCGGATTTGAATGATGCGTTGGGTGGAAAAACTGTTAAGCTTACGGGTGATGGCACTTATGTTGTGGATTGGGTGCATATGTTCGAACTTTTGTCAAACAGGACAGAACAGCCTAAGAAAATACTTATAGATTTAGATCCGTATATTTTTACAATACCCAGCGAGAAACCTAAATCAGAATCACATTTGCAGTTCTTTTTATATGATAATAATTATTTAAACGATGTTGAATATTTATTTAATTTTACATTGACAAAAAATTATACTTATAAAACAATTGAAACTAATATTAAAAATAACATTCAGGATTATGATAAGGTTCATATGTGGCCGGTTGAGGAACTCGAACCAGGAAAAGAAAAAGCAATAAAAAAATATTATATAGACAAAGAAAAAGGACATAATCAGAAATGCCTTTACACAGAAGATAATCTTAATCTGTTAAAAGAGTATTTTGAGAAAATGGAAAACACAGAATTTATATTTTTTTGTTCTCCGTTCAGTGTTTTGTTTTGGTATGATATCATTGAAGAAGGACTTTTCTCGGAGTATAAAGAATCATATGAAAAAACATTCCGCTTTATGTCGCAGTTTGAGAATGTCAGTGTGTATTTTTGGACAGATAGTGAAATGATAGATATAGTCAGTGATCTTGATAATTATGTAGATTCATTTCATTACGGTCCTCATATTAATAAAGAAATTCTTGTTCGTATAAAAGAGGATAATGGTTTGCTTTCAAAAGACGAAAAGATCTGGCAAGCAGAACTTGATAAGTATTTTTCTTATATGGAAAGCTATGACTATAGTGTAATTTTTGAGAAGTAATTAAATTTTTGGTTTATTTTGACACCCCACCGGGCAATCGGTGGGGATTTTAATATTAATTGACGAAACTTTATTTATAGGTTATAATATATAAGATTATAATCTGCAACGGAGGAAATGAAAATGACTGCTATTGAGATGTTTGAACAAACATATAAAAAGCCTGCTCAATATACTGCTTTCACGCCTTACAGAATTTGTCCCATCGGTGCGCACAGCGACCATCAGCTCGGTAAAATCACGGGTTTTGCCATTGATAAGGGTATTCATATAGCTTACGGACCCAAAGAAAACGGCGTTGTTGAAATAAAATCGATGCAGTTTGACAAACGTGCACAGTGGCATGTTGCCGCTACTCCCGAAACGGTGCAGGGTGACTGGGCAGACCACCTCCGAGGTGCAACAATCGCACTCAATAAGCGTTATCCTCTTCGCAGAGGTCTTTGCGCCGTTGTTGACGGCGAACTCCCCATCGGCGGCCTTTCATCGTCTGCGGCAGTTATTATAACTTTTCTTTCCGCACTTTGCACGATGAATGCAATCGAGCTTACTCCCGCCGAGCTTATCGCTGTTTCGCAGGAAGCTGAAAATGCTTATGTCGGTGTTTCCTGCGGAAAGCTTGATCAGTCGTGCGAAGTTTACTGCAAAAAAGATCACCTTCTTTATATGGATTTGCAGGATGATACATACGAACTTATTCCTCAGAATCCCGCTATGAAGCCTTATAAGATTGCGATATTTTTCAGCGGTCTTGAGCGCTCTCTTGCAGGCTCGGCGTTCAATATGAGAGTTGACGAATGCAGAAGTGCCGCATATGCTCTCAAAGCATACGCAGGCATGGAATACGGAAAGTTCAAAGAAACGAATCTACGTGATGTGCCCTATGAAGTATATCTTGAACATAAAGATAAACTGCCCGAAAACTGGCGTAAACGCGCCGAGCATTGGTATACGGAGTTTGACCGTGTGCAGAAGGGTGCAGAGGCGTGGAGAAACGGTGATATAGAAGAATTCGGCAGACTTTCATTCGAAAGCGGAAAATCCTCAATTTATAACTGGGAAACGGGCTCACCCGAACTGAAAAAATTATATGAAATTATGACTCATACCGAAGGAATTTACGGCGGACGTTTCTCGGGTGCGGGTTTCAAGGGCTGCTGTATGGCACTTATCAATCCCGATTTTGAGGACAGCATAATCGGAACAGTAACCAGTGAATATCTGGAAGCATTTCCTCATCTTGAAGGCAAATATTCCGTACACATCTGCGAAAGTGCCGACGGTGTTAATTTGAAATAATCTGAGGTGTAAATATGAAATGTCTTATATTGGCGGCGGGATATGCTACAAGGCTTTATCCTCTTACGGAAAATTTCCCCAAACCGCTTCTTAAGGTTGGCGACAAAACCATCCTTGATTGGCTTATCGATGATATCGACACATCGGGTGAAATCGATGAATATGTTGTGATTTCAAACAGCAAATATGCCAGCCATTTTGATGAATGGGCAAAAACAAAGTCGCAGAAAATCACCGTTGTTGATGACGGTACGGACACAAACGAAACCCGCTTGGGTGCGGTAAAAGATATTCAGTTTGCGATTGAAAAGCTGAATCTTGATGACGATATGCTTGTTATTGCGGGCGATAATGTCCTTGATTTCAGTCTGACAAAATTTGTTTCCTATGCAAAATCTAAAAGCACCTCCTGCATAATGAGATACTTTGAACCCGAGTTCAACAAGCTTCTCAAATGCGGCGTTGTTACCGTTGATGAAAACAATAAAGTCCTCAATATGACGGAGAAATCACCGACTCCCGCAACAAACTGGTGCTGCCCGCCTTTCTATTACTACACAAAATCCGATGCAAGGCTTGTGCAGAAGGGCATCGACAGCGGATGCGGCACCGATGCTCCCGGCAGCTACATCGCCTGGCTTTGCAAGCAGACCGAGGTGCACGCAATGGAAATGCCCGGCAGCCGCTATGATATCGGCAACCTTGAAAGCTATGAAAAAGTAAAATCCGAATACAAAGGCATAAACAAATAAAAACGGAGGTTTTGTCTTTATGGAAGGAAAAACAGGCATTATATCAAAAGCCAAAGGCGCAATCCGTAATGTCAAAGAATACTGGAATGTGCCACCAAAGGGAAAATACATATCATATAAAGAGACTGCGGCGCTCAGCGGTGCGGGCTTCGGTGTCAACTGGGCAATGCTTCTTGCTTCAAACATAAGTCTTAGTGCGGGCAATTTCCTTGTCGGCGCAAGCATCGGACTCCGTCCCATGGATTTGCAGATAATGCTGACGATAGCCAATATTATCGGCATTCCCATCGGCATTTTCAGAAGCTGGTATTATGACAACCATCATATTCCCGGCGGTAAATTCTTGCCGTTTATAAAAAGAACGGGTTTTCCGATTGTTCTGATGTCCATGATATTTGTATGGCTTCCGTATGAATATTTCAGCTACAATACCAAGGCGATTGTTGTCTGGCTGATGTTTTTCATTCTCAGTCAGTTTCAGAATTTCTATAATGAAAGCTACACCTATTTTCAGCAGATAATATCGCCCGATGCTCAGGAAAGAGCCAATGTAATGAGCATCTCTCAGGTTATCTATTCTCTCGCACCGACGATTTCAAATCTGTTTATTCCGATGATTGCAGGCTGGACATGGGGTCTTGACAACATATGGACCTACCGTGTTATTTATCCCGTTTTCACAATAATCGGTTTTGTTATCAGCACAATTTTCTTCCGACAGGTAAAAGAAAGACTCATTCTTCCCAAAAAGAAGCTCGAACCCGTAAGAATGCTTGATGCAATCCGTGAGGTAGCAAAGAACAAGTATTACTGGATTATTCATGCGGCTGCATGGGTTGTTTTCCTTGAATCGGGCTACGGCATTATTCTTAACTGGTCGTTTGTTTATGCACACAACGGAGAATACGATTCCTATCTCGGTGTCGCAAACACCGTTATCGGCAATGCGGCGCTGTGGTCGATGCTTCTTGCGCCGCTTGCAATCAAGCTTATGGGAAAAAGAAATCTTCTCATAACCGCAAACTCAATCAATATATTCGTTCTTGTTATTCTTTATTTCACATATAAAAACCTCATCCTTATTTGTGTTCTCTGGTATTTCAACACATTCATAAACACATTCTGGAATATTGTTCAGCACCAGATAAGCGCTGATATGAGGGACTATCACCAGTGGAAAACGGGCGTCAGAGTTGACGGACTTTTCGGACCTCTCGGTATGATAGGTACTGTTATCGGTTTCTTTACGGGTATGGTATATCCTGCAATCTATGAGAAAATGGGTCTGCTTGAGGACTACAGCGTACTTTATGATGACACAATAAGAAACAATCTTTTTGAGGTTCTTATTATTTGTTCTGCTGTCGGTGCGTTTCTCAATCTTATCCCGTACTGCTTCTATGACCTTACGGAAAACAAGCACAGAGCCTATGTCGGAGTTCTGAAAATCCGCGCAATGTTCGAAAATCATTCTCTCGGAGTTCTTGAAAACGATGAATTTACCGATGCTATGGAGATTATTCACGAAGCGAAGAGTAACTTCGGCAAAGAAAAAGTCAAGGCAGATAAAACCGCCTCAAAAGCAGAAAAGAAAGCGGTAAAAGAAACCAATCTTGCAATTGAAAGAGCCGCCATAATTATGCAGGATCTCAACAAATTCTCGGGTGAAGCCGGCATTGCAAGATTAACGCAGGCAAAAGCTGACTATGCAAACGGTGCTCTTTATTTCTATGAAAATGCAGATGAGGAAATGAGATGCGCAAGAAGTCTGCCGAAATCAACGGAGGCTGAAAAGAAAATCCGTTCCGATGCAATCAAAAACGCACGTGTCAAGAACGAGTCCGCATCTCTCATCAGAAAATACGGCATTGATAATATAGAAGCTCCCGATGAAGCCGTTAAGGAAGAGATTATCAACAGAGAATCCCACAGCTTCATCGAAAGCATAAAAATCAAGCGTGAATTGAATGCTTATCTCAAAATGGCCTCTGTCTATGCGAGAATTATA
>JAZSLR010000135.1:0-10915 GCA_045535475.1 Acutalibacteraceae bacterium
CAAATTTTGCCTTCCTAAGACCGCTTGGCCTCCGACTTGCGGGTGCATCGTTAACGCCGTCACCCGTCATTGCGACTATCTCACCCTTAGCCCTGAAAGCTTTGACGATTCTGACCTTGTGTTCGGGACTGACGCGGGCGAAAACCCTGCAAATTCCGATTGTTTCCGCAAGCTTTTCGTCGCTTATTAGGTCAAGCTCACTGCCCGTAACCGCACGCAATCCGTCCTCGAGAATGCCGAGTTTTTTCGCAACGGCGCAGGCGGTAACAATGTGGTCGCCCGTAATCATAACGGGAGTGATTCCCGCTTTTTTGCACGTTGCAACTGCCCGTTCCGCCTCGGGTCTCGGAGGGTCGGTCATTCCGATAAGTCCTGCAAAAACAAGAGATTTTTCATCGTTATCCGATGCACCCGAAGAAGCTCTGTAAGCAACGGCAATAACCCTGAGTGCATCCTGTGCCATCTGCTCATTCTGAAGGCTGATTCTTCTTTTCATTCCCTCGGTCATCTGAGTAACGTTTCCGTTGATAAGCACATATTTGCACAAAGGAAGGATAACGTCGGGCGCGCCTTTTGCGGTAAGTCTGTATCCTCCTTTGAATGAATTTACCGTTGACATCATCTTGCGCTCGCTCGAAAACGGATTTTCATACACTCTCGGATAGTCCTTTTCAAAAGAGAAAGCTTTTTCGCCCGCCTCATATGCGGCGGAAAGGATTGCGGTTTCGGTCGGGTCGCCGCTGAATGTGACGGTTTTTCCCTTGCGTGAAATGCGCGAGTTGTTGCAAAGAGCGCCCATAAGAAGAATGTTTCTTCCTTCATCGCTTGCGGGATTTATTTCACCCGAAGAATTTCTTATACGGGTGACGGTCATTTTGTTTTGCGTGAGTGTGCCCGTTTTGTCGGAGCAGATAACCGTTGCCGCGCCCAGAGTTTCAACGGCGGGGAGATGACGGATAATCGCATTGCTTTTTGCCATACGCTGAACACCCATTGACAGAACTATCGTTACAATTGCGGGCAAACCCTCGGGGATTGCCGCAACCGCAAGGCTGACAGAGAGCATAAATGACGGAAGAATGCCCGTTTTTCTTATAATTCCGAGAACAAAGACAAAGGCACAAATCACGAGAGCACCTATGCCGAGCGCTTTGCCGATTCTGCCCAGGCGCTGCTGAAGAGGGGTCTGCGGCGAATCCTCGTTTGCAAGCAGGTGAGCGATTTTGCCGACCTCGGTTGCCATACCCGTTTCGGTCACAATCGCCTTGCAGTTGCCTGCAATGACCGTCGTTGATGAAAAAATCATATTTTTTCTCTCTGCAAGAGGGCAGGCTTCGGTGCATACCGCATCGGCTTGCTTTTCGCAAGGCTCGGATTCACCCGTCAGCGAGCTTTCCTGAACCTTAAGTGCATTCGCTTCAACAATCCGTGCATCGGCGGGAACCATATCGCCGCTTTCAAGCAATATCAGGTCGCCCGGCACAAGCTGAGATGCGGACAGCTTTTTCATTTTCCCCGAACGGATTACGCACGCCGTCGGTGCGGACATTTTTTTGAGTGCTTCAATTGCTTTTTCTGCTCTTTGCTCCTGAAAAACACCGATTGCGGCATTGAGAATAACAATCATCAGAATAACTATCGGTTCAACAAAATCGCCGTTTCCGTCAATAAAGCCGGTCAGGAACGAGATTATGCACGCGATGAACAGAATAACTACGCAGAAATCCGCAAACTGAGCAAAAAATCTGCGGAGTAGCGATGCTTTTTTCTTTCCCTCCAGCCGATTTTCGCCGTGTTTTTCAAGCAGCTTGCGTGCCGCGGAATCAGTGATGCCGTGCGAAATATCGCTTTTAAGCTCATCTGCGGTCTGCAATGCCGTTTTTGAATGCCAAAGCATTTTATTCCTCCCCGAATGTCAAATTTCCGAATTACTGTTCATATATATTCACACGGGGGTAAAAAAATCCCCCGGACAACCGAAGTTGTTCGGAGGAATACGGTATAAATTATTTTGTTTTCAGCTTTTCAAGGCAGCTTGTGCAAATAAATTTTCCTTCAAACTCGTGAAGCTCCGTTTCTGCTTTGCAGAAAATACAGTCGCTTACGGCTTTTTTGACTATAATCTGTTTTCCGTCTGAGAACAGTTCAACTGCACTTCCTTGCTCAACAAGTCCGAGTTCTTTACGGATTTGCATAGGAATAACAATTCTGCCCACGCTGTCGATTTCACGAATAAATCCTGCAAACATTACTTTTACCTCCATATTGGGGTCATCCCCGTTAAACTTTACTTATTTATACCATATTTTGACAATTTTGTCAACAGAAAAAGGCAATTTTTGTAAATTTTTAAATTTGATAAGCTGAATTGATAAAAAAGAGGGGAAATGAGCGATGATAAATTACATCTGGGCGGGAATGGTAATTTTTTCGGTTATATCCGCATTTTTTGGCGGTGCAACCGATGCGCTGACCTCGGCAATCATCTCAAGCGCCTCGGATGCGGTTTCGCTGTGTATCCGTCTGGGCGGAACAATCTGTCTGTGGGGCGGACTTATGGAAATTGCCGAGCAGTCGGGTCTTACGGGCGCGGTGTGCAGACTGCTGTCACCGTTTCTGAAAATCATTTTTCCGAAAATGGATATGAAGGGTAAAACGGCAAAAGCAATCTCGATGAATGTCACCGCGAATCTTCTTGGTCTGGGTAATGCGGCAACACCGCTCGGTCTTGAGGCAATGAGTCGGCTTCAGGCTGAAAATCCGTCAAAGGACAGAGCAAGCAGAGATATGATTAAATTCGTTGTTATGAATTCCGCCGCATTTCATCTGATTCCAACCACGGTTGCGGCAATGCGTCAGGATTACGGCAGTAAGAATCCGTTTGATATAATGCCCGCATCGTGGATTTCTTCCGCTTGTGCGCTTACGGTCGGACTTATCTCGGCGGCTGTTTTAATTAAAATTACGGAGGGCATGAAATGGAAAAAATAACATCGTTTATCCTCCCCGTCATAACCGCCGCCATCGTTGTTTTCGGGCTTGCAAAGGGTCTGAAGGTGTTTGACTGCTTTGTGGCAGGTGCAAAAAAGGGCTTTGATTCCGCGGTAAAACTGCTCGCGCCGCTGATGGGTCTTGTGGTCGGAGTTACAATGCTCAGGCAGTCGGGGGCACTCGGAGTCATAACCAAAATGCTTATGCCGCTTGCCACTCTTACGGGAATTCCCTCGGATGTCTTGCCGCTGACGGTGCTCAGTCCGATTTCGGGCAGCGGCTCGCTGACGATGTTTGAGCAGATTCTGAAAAATTTCGGCCCGGATTCGCCTGAGGGCAGGATTGCATCGGTGATAATGGGGTCAACCGAAACAACCTTCTATGCCGTAACGGTTTACTACGGCTCCGTCGGCATAAGAAAAAGCGGATGCACCGTGCCTGCCGCTCTTCTGGCGGATATGACAAGCTTTGTTGTTTCGGCAATGACGGTTTGCCTTTTCACAAATTAACCATATCATAATTTTTCTGTTGAATTTTTATAATATCCGTGTTATATTATCTGTGTGTGCGGTAAAAGGCACGGCTAAAATAAAATACAAGGCGGATATTGATATGATAGGAATAATTGATGTCGGCGGCGGCATGCGCGGTATTTATACGAGCGGACTTTTTGATTATCTTATGGATAAAGGCATTTCGTTCAAATATTACCTCGGTGTTTCCTCCGGAAGCGCAAACCTCATCGCATATGCGGCGGGTCAGCGCGGAAGAACTTACAGATTCTATACCGAAGATGCGTTCGACAAAAGCTTTATGGGTATAGGTGCATATTTCAAGACTGGAATGATAATGAATCTTGACAGGATTTTTGACAATCCGCTTGAAGGCGATAATGCGCCGGATTTTGATTCGTTTATGAACGCCGATTTCAATTTCACGGCAGTTTCGACCCATATGAAAACTCTCAACCCCGCATATTTTACCAAGGATGAGCTTAAACCCGATGATTTCACGGCACTCAAAGCTGCGGCGGCAATGCCCGTTGCGTGCAGACACCCCATCAAATATAAGGGCGAATGCTATTTTGACGGCGGTCTTTCCGACCCGATTCCTTATCAGAAAGCATTTGATGACGGCTGTGACAAGATTATCGTTTGCATAACAAAGCCCGAACACGAAAGAAAAACCATTCTCCCGTGGTACATAGTCAAGCCTCTGCTTATCCAATATCCCAATGTTGCGGATTCGGTGCTTGACCTTCACACGAAATACAACGAGGGTATTGACGGCGCCCTTAAGCTTCAGGAAGAGGGCAAGGCGCTTGTTGTTGCTCCGAAAGAATGCTTCGGAATCAACACAATCACACGCGAGCTTGACGGCCTCAACAAGCTCTATCAGCTCGGATATGAGGACGGTCAGAAAATCGAAAAATTCCTCATCGAAAACGAACAGTATGTATAATGAAAAGCGGTTTGCAATCAAATGCAAACCGCTTTTGCGTATATTTATATTTTATTCCAGAAACTTTCGATTTCTTCACGTTTTGCCGCAACCGAGCCCTGAACCATATCGGGCTTACCGCCGCCTCTGCCGTTGCAGACGGAATTAAGCTCTTTGCCGATTGCTCTCACATCCTCGGTGCGGCTTGTGATTGCGTATTTGTAGCCGTTTTCATCGCTGCCCGAGAATACTGCCGCAACCGTGCATTTTTCGGCAAGCATATCGCTGAAAATTCTTGCATCCTCGGCTTCGCCGCCGTCATCGAATGCAATGAATTTTTCGCCAGATGCATCCTTTGCTTTTACCGCAAAAATCTCTTTTTTGAGAAGAGAATACTTATATCTTGACTCCTGAAGCTGAGCCATAACTCGCTCAACCGCGGGGGTGATTTCTTCGGTTTTCGCTTTGAGCAGAGCCGAAATTTCGTGGACGCTGATGTTCTTTTCGCGGTAGTCCGCAAGAGCTTTTTTGCCGATTTGCAGAGTTACACGTACGCCCGATTTGTGATTCATCACGGATATAACTTTGATGATTCCGACCTCACCTGTAAACGCAACGTGAGTGCCGCAGCAGGCGCAAAGGTCAACGCCCTCAATGCGTGTCAGGCGCACCTGACCCTTAATTTCTTTCTTGCTTCTGTAATCATAGTTGCAAAGCTCGTCGTCGCTCGGATAAATCGCCTCAACGGGGATATTTTTATAGATTGCTTCGTTTGAAAGTCTTTCCGCTTCGTCGAGCTGCTGCTGAGTAACTGCGCAGTTGAAATCAACCGTCACATTGTGCTCTCCCATATGGAATCCGACATTGTCGCAGCCGCATATGGAGTGGATTATGCCCGAGAAAATATGCTCGCCTGTGTGCTCCTGCATATTAGAGAATCTCTTATCGAAATCGAGCCTGCATTCAACATCGCCCGAAACGGCTTCCTTGCAGATGTGAACAACATCTTCGCCGCTTTCAACGGTGTCGATAACTTCGGAATTGCCGATGAAACCGGTGTCGCCCGGCTGACCGCCGCCCTCGGGGAAGAATGCGGTTTTATCAAGGATAACCTCAAAGCCTCTCTTGCCTTCGGTGCAGGAAACAACCGTTGCGGTAAAATCTTTTATATATTGGTTTTCATAGCAAAGCTTCTGTGTCATAATATGCTCCTTTTTTCAAACAGATTCAACGAGTTATATAATATCACACTTCTGCAATAAAAGCAAACTGTTGTTGACACAGAGAGGAAATATTGATATACTAAATCGACAAACCTATGAACGGAGAAAGATAATATGAAAGAATATATTCAGCGATTAAAAGACAACTGCCCTACATACAGATTCGTTTTCTGGTGGATACTCAGAGCAACGCTTCTTTTTGCATTTGTTAAAGGATTTTTTCCCGCGGAGGGCGAAGCTTTTGATATTACCGACCCTCTTCAGGTCGGCGCAAACTTTCTTTGCACATTCGTCTGGGAAATATTTATGGCGTTTCCGAAAAAGAGCATTTTCCGTCACGTTGCCTCGGGATTCCAGTCGGCTCTTATGCTTATGATATGGTGCGGCTCGTTCGGCGGAAAGTTCCTCAATCTCTATTATGATTTCAGATGGTGGGATGTTGCACTCCACTTTATCGGCGGCGGTGCCTGCGTATTCTTTGGCTACGAAATCGTATGCGCAATCCTTAAGGCAAGAAAATCAACTGCGCCTATGACACTTATTCTTCTCGCATCCGTCGGATTTTCGTTCCTTGCATCAACCTGCTGGGAGCTGTTTGAATTCAGCTTTGACCAGATTGCAGGTATGATGGGCGGATACCCCGGCGATGCACAGCATTGGTCGCTTGAGCTCGCACTCGGCACACCCAAAGAGCTTACTCTCTTTGACCCCATCGTTCCCGAGCGTTGGCCCATTATGGATACTATGGCTGATATCGTTCTCAATTCCGTCGGCGCACTCATCGCTTATATCATCATCAAAATCAAGCCCTATCGCCACGAAGGTAAGTCAAAGGTTGAGCTTGAAAAGGAAACGGCAACAAAATAATTCCGAACAACAAAACGGCAGTTCAAACCGAACTGCCGTTATTTTTATGCCTTGTATTCAAATGTCTGCTCGGCTTCAAGAGCCTTGAGATATCTGCGGCATTCTTCCTTTGCTTTTGCAAGGTCAAGGTCAATATAATTGCCGCATTCCTTACGGGTGTTGCCGAAAACTTCGCCGTCATAGGCGATGATGTCGGCAAGGATTTTCTTTGTAATTTCAAGGATTTTTGCATTGTCGGCATTGCGCACAAGCAGATAAAATCCCGTTCTGCAGCCCATAGGCCCGAAGTAGATAACATCATCCTTAATTTCGGAATTCCTTACGAAGGTTGCAAACATATGCTCAACGGTGTGCGCCGTTGTTGTGTCCATAAAATCGCCCGAATTCGGAACTCTTGTTCTCAGGTCGTATGTGGTGATGTCGCCGTCGATGCGCGAAACGTAAATGCCCTCCGTCAGAAGGTCGTGGTCAACCGTGAAGCTTGTGATTCTGTTCATTTTTCTTATCCTTTCTGTGTTTTATCAATGAAACTATAAATGTAAATATCGGTAAAATATATAAATAACACGCCGCGAGAAGTGATGCCGTCGGTGCGCCCGACGATGCGAGAGGCACAGCGCCCGCTATCGACCACGGCACAAGCGGCGATATAACAACCGCTGAGTTTTCAAGATTGATTGCTGCTTTGCTTGCATCATTTTCGTTGTCCTCGCAAAGCTGATGCGCAAGGATGATGGCGAGAGTCTGATTGCAGGAAATGAGCGAAGTGAAGATTGATGTTACCATCGTTGCGCCGAAGGGCGTTATTTTTTTGCTCAGCGCATCGGTTTTTTCTTTCAGCGAATCCAAAAGTCCCGTTGCGGCAAAGATGCCCGAATATGCCGAAGAAAGGCAGACTATCGCTGCCGCATTCAGCATTGAAATAAGTCCGCCGCCGTTAATCATACGGCTGATTTCGGCGTTTTCCGCTTCGAATCCGAAAATCATCGTGCGGAGAAGCCACGGAATTTCCGCGCCCTCAACAAAAATGCTGACAATAACGGCTGAAACGATGCTTGCAAGCATTGCGAATTTAACTTTTACTTTCAGAAGCGAAAGTGTGAGTATCACAACGGCGGGGATAACCGAAAGCCAGTGCAGGCTGAATTCTTTTGAAAAAAGAGAATTCAGGTCGGGTATTTCGCCGCCGTCACCTGCGGAAAATCCGAGAATTAAATACATAATGCAGGTCAGCAGAAACGGAATCGCCGCCGTACGGAGCATATTTTTTATGTTGGTGAAAATGTCGGTTTTTGTCAGCTCCGAAACGAGCAGCGCGCTAGTTGAAACGGGGGAGCATCTGTCGCCGAAAAGCACGCCCGAAAGCATTGCGCCGCCTGCGATAACGGGGTTGATATTCATTGAATGCGCCATTGTCATGCAGATGACGCCGATTGTCGCCGCCGAGCCGAAGGATGTGCCCATCAGGAACGAAACGCCGCAGCACAGCAGGAAAGTCATCAGCACGAAAATGCTTGGATTTATCAGCTTCACCGCTGAGCAGATGATGAACGGAATTGTTCCGCTCGCACGCCACGTGGCAGTCAGTACGCCGACAATCAGAAAGACAATCAGGATGTTTTTTGAGGTTTTGATTCCGTCAAAAATCATTTTGATTATTGCCTTGAAAGAATGTTTTTTGATTTTTGCATATGCACAGAATATGACCAGCCCCGCCGCCAGTGCGTAAAGCACCGACAAGTCAAGGATAATGCATATCAACAGCGCAAGGCAAAAGAGAGATAAAGTTAATATTTCCATAAAACACGACCGTAACTTTGTGGTTTTATAATGCTTTGGTAACAACTTTCTCAGCCTCCCTCTGACGAGGGAGGTGGATTTTGCGAAGCAAAAGACGGAGGGAGAGGCGAAGCGCCGAAACGCCGCCGGTGGCGGATGAAGTGAGGCGCAATTATTGAGTTGATCAATAATCGCAAAATCAATCTCTCCTTCAGTCCTACGGACAGCTTCCTCATCAGAGGAAGCCTAAAAAGATACTTGCATCTGATATAAAAATCGGTGCGGAATTAATCCACACCGATTATATATCATACTTTTGATTTTTTCAAGAGTGTTGTTACCAGTCAAGGGAGAGGTAATACTGTGAAGAATGGTCTCCGATGGCAATGTCTGCGATATACCTGACTTTTCTTTGCTCATCGTTATATGCAAAAATGCAATTATCTGCATAATAGTCAGTGTCCTCCTGATAATAAACGAGAACCCAACCGCCTTTTTTCTCTGTACGTTTCATACCTGACAGAGCCGTTCTTTTTGCTTTTTCAAATTCATCTTCAGACAAATTCCATTCTGCAACAATATCCACAAATTGGTCGAGATTATAAGAATGTTTGTAATAGTATTTTGTCGTAAACGGAATATTCGAATAAAGATTATCCGATGATTTCAATGCTTCCTTGGGGATTTCGGCAGGGAAGAGGGCGCGGATTTCATCACCGTAGTTTTCATCTACCCAATAATCCAACACCATATAATCGTTTACATCGGTTGTCATTGAGTAAACGGGAGGCGAAAGAGCTGAAAAAAGCGTCGGAACAAAAGCGAAGTATCCGATAAGGATCATCAGAACAGTGATTGTTCCCGAGATTATTCCGTGGAATTTCTTGTTTCTTTTCGGCGACTTGTTAAGGTTGAGCAAAACCAGCAGAATGCCGAAAATATCAATGATTATCCACCCAGAGTAGACAAGCAGCATCCATGAAAACCATGAGTCCGTAAAAGTAATATGTCTGTAATCATGAAGCCAGGAAACGAAGGTCAGAACATAAATAATTCCTGTTATCGCTATCGATGCAATTCCGAATGCTTTGAAAGTGTTTTTTTCGATTTTGTTCCATAAATATGATTTCAAATCCTCTTTCGGTATTTCTTTTTCCTCAATAGTTTCGGAAAGGGAATTGCAGATTGTTTCAAGTGTCACATCTTCATCAAACGAAATTCCTTTGAGCTTTTCAACGATTTTCGTTTCGTGAGCGATGTTGTTTTCCGTCTGTTCAATGAAGTTTTCAACAATATTTTTTGCGGTTGAACTGTCGTCAACGATGCTTTTTATATCGGCAATTGAAAATCCCGCCTTGCGGAGAAGCGCAACATTTTTCAGACGTTCAACATCGCTTTCGGAGAAGTCTATGCTTTTTCTTCCGCTGTATGATTCCTCAATATTTGGCACAGCAAGACCCTCGTCAATGTAAAGCCTTACCGCTCTGTCGGTCAGTCCCGTTTTCTTAATTACTTCCTTCATTTTCATAAAACCGACCTCCTTTCGGGGCTATTTTAATATTTCACCCAATGTAAATGTCAAGGAAAAACAAAAAGTTTCGGATTTTTTCTGTGAAAGCGTAGGGTACGGCGACTCGGTTGTTTGTTTTGGTTGCTCCGCAAAAGCTGAGGTTCTCTCCCTCAGGGTCTATGACCCGGCTCCCTCGTCAGAGGGAGCCTGAACAGAAAGTCTCGGTACAGTAGAATTTTACTGCGATAATCTTGCTTCCCTTTTGGGCTTCCTCTGACGAGGAAGCTGTCCGCAGGACTGAAGGAGAGACGTATAATAAGCGTCGCAGACCCTTAATTTTGAATTTTGCATTTTGAACTCTGCACCTAATTATACACTATTATCACACACCGTTTCAATATATTCCTCATAAATCCGCCCATTCCGACCCAATATGTAAATAGTTACTAAAAAACCAACAAGAAAATTTATTATATTTTCTTAAAAATATATGGAAATTTGTTTTTGCATCTGTTATAATCATAAATGGTTCATTCCGTCAACGGCGGATTGTGCCCATTAATAATGTTTATAATTTTTTATGGAGGTAGATTCCAATGTACAAGTATGTTTATTTGTTCTCCGAAGGCGACGCAACAATGCGTAACACTCTCGGCGGCAAAGGCGCAAACCTTGCAGAAATGACAAAGATCGGTCTCCCCGTTCCCCAGGGCTTCACAATTTCAACTGAAGCTTGCACAAAGTACTATGAGGACGGCAAGAAGATCAACGATGAAATCCAGGCTCAGATTATGGAATACATCGTTAAGATGGAAGAAATCACAGGCAAGAAGTTCGGCGATAAGGAAAATCCCCTTCTCGTTTCAGTTCGTTCAGGTGCTCGTGCTTCAATGCCCGGCATGATGGACACAATCCTCAACCTCGGTCTTAATGAAGAAGTTGTTGAAGCTATCTCAGCTAAGAGCGGCAACCCCCGTTGGGCTTGGGACTGCTACAGAAGATTCATTCAGATGTATTCCGACGTTGTTATGGAAGTTGGTAAGAAGTACTTTGAAGAGCTCATCGACGAGATGAAGGAAGCAAAGGGCGTTACTCAGGACGTTGA
>JAZSLR010000123.1:0-44594 GCA_045535475.1 Acutalibacteraceae bacterium
TTAATGGGAAAAAATTACCCTCATTTCCTTATCAACACCGAAAAAAGCACTAAGCTGCAAGGCCTTTCTGCCTTCAACTGTTACGGCATTGCCAGTGATTGTATCAATCAAATCCGAGCCGATAAGCCTGCGGATATCCTTGCCCGCCATAGATTCAAAAAGCTTGTCGCCTGCAATAAGATTAACCGCACTGTCCGCTTCAAAAACATTGTAACGGTCAAAGAGCTTTCTGTCTTTATCTGCAATAAGTTCAAAGGGGTATCTGCCCTGAACGGGAGCAAGGGTCTGAATATCGGACTGCACAACAGCCTTTATCTCACAGCCCATTGCCTTTGCACCGGGATAAGCGGCGGCAAGCAGGGCAAGAAGCTTCTGTGTAAGGTCACATTCGTAATACCTTGTGAAAACGATGAGGGCTTTCTTATCAACAACATCCTCAAGGCGGCAATGAGTGCTTTTTGCGGATTCATAAACAAAGCCGTCAAGGGCTGTGCCCACGGAAAGGGTGCGGCGGTAAGGTCTGCCGTTTTCAGTCCAATCTCTGCGTTTTTCTTCAACAGCATTTTTGAAGCGTACAAGCATTTTTTGGAGAGTTTCTTTTGCACAGGCAAGGTTTATGCGCTGAAAACCTCTGCCGAGAGGACCGAACATTTCACCGCCGTCAAGATAAATATTTGCGCCTTCAAGCATTTCGCGAAGCTCAACGTGAGTCATACCCAGAGCACGCATGTCAAGCCACTGAAGATATGTACCCTCCAAGGGATATACCTTTATTTCGGGGAAGTTTTCCGCCATAAAATCTTCAACGCACTTTGCGTTATCCGCAATAACAGTAAGCAATTCCTCGAGCCAATCCTCGCATTCGTTATATGCGGCGGTGCAGGCGGCATAGGCAAAGATATTCAGGTGCATCTGCATATCAAGCCAGTTGCAGGCAATTGCCCTTTTTCTCATTTCATTGTTGGGAATGATGATGTTTGAGCACTGCATACCTGCAAGGTTAAAGGTTTTGCTGGGTGCGGTGCATACCGCAATATTGTTCATTGCCCTTTCGCTTACATTAGCCATAACCGTGTGGTTATAACCGGGCATTATGAGGTCGTTATGAATTTCGTCGTCGATGATGAAAACACCGTTATCGCAGCATATATCAACAACCTTTGACATTTCCTCGGGCGACCACACCTTGCCGATGGGGTTGTGGGGGTTGCAGAATAAAAGAGCGGTGTTGTTTTTATCCTTTGCCTTCTTTTCAAGAAGTGAATAGTCAATACGGTATTCACCGTTTTCGTGAACAAGGGGGCAGTAAACGATTTTTCTGCTTGCGGCAACAACCGCCATATCGAAAGGATAATAAACGGGTGACATAATTATAACGCCGTCACCGGGTGAGGTGAATGCCTCAACAAGCATTTCAAGGGCGGTGATTATGCCGGGTGTCTGTATAATCCATTCTTTCTTTATTTCAAAATCGTGTCTGCGCTTCATCCAGTCCATAACCGCATCAAAATATGCTTCCGTAGGGTCGGTGTAGCCCAGAATTGCATCCTCGGCAATTCTTTTCAAGGCTTCCCTGATGGGCTTTGCCGTGGGGAATTCCATATCCGCAACGGAAAGGGGAACAAACTCCGTTGAAGAATTTTTTGCTCTGTTCCATTTTGCCGCACCGAATGAGCTGCGGTCGGGGATACTTGTAAAATCGTGTTTCATTATTTACTCTCCTTGGGTATTTCCTGTATGCCGTAAGCTTCAGCAAGTGCGTTGTATTCATCTTCGCTGATTGCAAGCACCGAGCCATGGCGGGGTTTAAGGTGATTCATTGAATAGGTTGAACGCTGTACCTGCCTGAAATTTTCAAAATCACGGGTCATCTGTGCAAAGAATGTGCCTTGGCCGTATTCATCCATAATCATCATATATGCATCCGTGCCCGTTATGCGGTACATTGAGCTGCCTTCAACACCAAACCAGTTAAGGGAGCAGATTGTGTAATCGGTGTTGTAGGGTCCCGTCATATTTTTTGACCTTACATATGCGATTTTCTGAGTCAGATCCTCTTTGAAATAAAGGTAGTAATAGCCGTCTTTTTCGTTATAAATTATATCTCCGTCAATGCACTGAATGTTTCTTGTTTCGCCTGTTTCGGGGTCAACCTCATTCCATCTGCCGAAAAGCACCTGAGGCCGGGTTTCAAAGGTTTTGAAATCCTTTGTGTATGCATAGTAATGGCCTGCGGTATCATTCTCTGCCGTAGAATTTGCCCAGTATACCATATACATTTCTTTTTCCGCATCCCATAATGCCTGAGGTGCCCAGGCGCGGTTTGTTGTTTCAAAGCCCTCAAACTGACGGATATCAATAACGGTTTCGTCAACCCAATTTATAAGGTCATAGGATTTCCAGGTGACAAGTGCGTGGTTTGAGGTCCAGCCCTCAAGAGCGTTCATATCCGTCGCGATAATGAAGTAGCAAGCCTTGCCGTTTTCATCCTTACCGCTGAGGATATAGGGGTCACGGACACAGCCTGTACCCTTTGTCTGATTTATTATGGGCTTGTTATCGTTGAGAGCGTTGAAATTATAACCGTCTGTGCTGACGGCAAGGTGAATTTTCTGTTCCTCAACCTCGTTACCCACGAAATAGCAGAAAACATAGGCACCCTCTTTGCTCACGGCAGGGTAGGCATAATTATTGAAAATGTAATTGAAAAGATAATAGGGAATCATAAGGAATGCGGTGAGTATGCGAAGGAAGGATGTAAGTGTCATATAAATTCTCCTTTCAGATACTACGATAATATCACAATATCTCTTCACAGTCAAAGAATAAATTGACAAAACGGGGATATGGGAATAAAATAATTTCATGAAATAACGAAAGGAAGAATTGAATGAAGAAATTTACCGCTGTTATTACTTTGACTCTTGTTATTGCACTGCTTGCAGGTATTGCCGCTTCTGCGGAATCTGGCTATGCCTACGGCGAAAGCGTGCTCAATGAGTTTGCACCCGGATGGACTGCGATTCAGGCAGACGAAACCGTAATATCCCTTACCCCCGGAGCCTGTCAGGGTGAAATCCGATTCGGATGGCTTTCAAAGGATGAAAATTCACGGTTTATGATATCCGAAAGCTCTGATATGTCGGCTTCAAAGGAAATTGAAGTTGAAACCTCAGGTGCGATCGACGGTTATATTTCAAATAAAGTGACCGTAAGCAGTCTTGAAGAGGGCAAAACATATTTCTATTCATATACGGAAAACGGTGTGTGGAGCGAGCCTGCACCCGTATCGGTGCAAAACGACGAGGATTTCACCGTGCTTTATGTTTCCGATGCACAGATAGGCCGCTCGGGTGACGAAACCCTTGAAGAAGTGCTTATCCGTGACACCTGCGGCTGGAATTACACCGTGAATAAAATGACGGGCAGATATTCCGATGCAGCATTTGTCATTTCGGGCGGCGACCAGTTTCAGTCGCCCGACAGCATAACCCAGATGAAGGCATATCTTTCTCCCGAGGCACTGCGCAGTCTGCCTGTTGCAAACACCATAGGCAACCACGATAACGGTGCAACCCTTTACGGTGATATTTTTAACAACCCCAATGAAGTGAAGGAGCTTTTCGGCGACGAGGCAGGCACGGGATATTACTACACCTACGGTGATGTGCTTTTCATAACCGTCAATTCAAACAATAATTTTCTTTTCGATACGGCAAAGGTGCTGAAATCCGCCGTCAAGGCTTATCCCGATGCAAAGTGGAGAGTGGTGACAATGCATCACAACCCCTATTCCGCTTCCCTGAGTGACGGCGAATATTCGGAAGAAAGGCTTCTTTTCAGCGCACTTTACGATTGCTACGATATTGACCTTGTTCTCAGCGGTCACGACCATCTTTATTCACGCACCGAGCCTATGTATGCAGGCAAAAAGGCAGAGGGAGAGGGCACGGTTTATGTGCAGTCATCCTCCGCTTCGGGCAGTAACTACGACCCCTTACCCGATGAGCTTGCATCCTTCACCGTCAGTGCTTTTGATGTGAGAGTGCCTACCTACACCGCACTTACATTCACCGACGGTGCAATTACGGGCACAACCTACCGCACCGATACGGACGAAATTATTGATTCCTTTGAGGTTAAGGATAACACATCGGATTCAAGGGCAGATATTTTCAGTGTGATGATTTCGATGATAAAGACTTTGTTTTCAATGATATAAAAGATAATTACGGCACACTTCGCAATGAAGTGTGCCGTGATTTTTATCCCCAGTTGAAGGGTCGCTGTATAAAGTCAACGGTGCTCTTATCCTGCGGAATAATTCCGAAGGATGAAACTCTGTCCATTCCGTGAGCCTTGAATTCATCGTAAAGCCATTCGTTTGCCTGCATACGGAAGGGGTTAAGGAAGAAATATTTGCCGATAAACTGGTTTGCCTTGAAGTATTCCCAGCTCAGATTATCAACCTCAACATTGAAAAGCTGTTCTTCCGTAATATCCGCTTTCAGTGCCTTCTGCCAGAGAATTTCAAGCCTTAACGCATTGAGTGGTGCGTAGAAACCTGCCTGATAGTGCCAGTCAAAGTC
The DNA here is from genome assembly GCA_045535475.1 of Acutalibacteraceae bacterium. Lineage (GTDB taxonomy): Bacteria > Bacillota > Clostridia > Oscillospirales > Acutalibacteraceae > CAG-177. The sequence continues at coordinate 4,590 of JAZSLR010000123.1, forward strand.
AAAAGCGTGGGCGGTTGCTTTGGTCTGTGCGGTCTGAATATCAAGAATTTCTTTGATATAGGGTGCGGCTGCCTCGCCGTAATAGGCTTTAATGAAATCCGTCATATGGTATTCAACATCGCAGTCAACATCCCATTGAATTTTGCGGAGAAGGTAGTTTCTCAGATCGTTGAAAGCGGCGTAGTGACCGTCGCCGCAGTTGTAAACATAACCCGTTATGCCGATGTCGTGCATATATTTCATCGTGGACTGAAGTGTTTCAAAATTCGAGAAAAACTGCGCTGTGTTGAGGAAGTTGATTGTATAATCGTAGATATATGTTCTGTCTGCGATTTTTACCCAGTTTGCAAAATCCTCCGCAATTGTCGCATTCGTGTTGCCGTAAAGGTTTTCGAAGCTTTCGTCACCGTCCTGTGCACCGCATTCGGTGAGCGGATGGCTTCGGCATGCTTTGTGAAGCCCGCAGAGAACGGGAACAACATTCTCATTGCATCTGAGTGTCAAATCCTCGGGAGGACGCTCTGTTTCGCCGTATGCATAGAATGTGAAAGTGAATTCGGGAAATTCGTCGTCAAGCGCATCGGCAAATTTATTGGTAAATATAAGTGTCGGTGCAGAAATGCTGCCGTATTTTTCGTAGAGTTTTTCGCAGCTTTCGCAGTGGCAGTAGTTTGAATTATCCTTCTGACCGATATGAATGTGGTCGGTTGTTTCTCTCGGGCATTCACGCATTGCTTTTCTTGCATTTTCAACAGCAATCGGAAGCACCTCGGGATTGCTCAGGCACACGTGGTCGGTTGTGCGGGTGCCGTCGGGATTCATTGCGAAATATTCGGGATGCTCCGCAAAAAGAGCGTCTGGCACAAGCACATCAAGAGTAACGTCCCAGAGCACATAGGTCAGTGCACCGCCGTATTCGGGCATCTCGTTCCAGAACGAAACATTCATCTTTTTTCTTGCACGGAATGTATCGTTGCCGCCTGCGGATTCATTTCTTCGAAGCACAAACGAAGGCTCAACAAATCGGTTTATATTTGCATCGACGATGATATCCTTGCTTTCGGGCACGGTTTCGAGTGTCGGTGTGAACCAGCGCACGCCGAAATATTCTTCAAGCAAAGTGTAAACGCCGTAAAGAGTGCCGCGGCTGTCCGAGCCGTTTATGAGAAGGTAATCGCCGTTTGAGAAAAGCAGGAAGCCGTCCTCGCCGATTTCGGTGCAACCGTTGTCGAGAACAATGGCTTTTTCGCCTTCCTCAAGCTTGGACTCGGTGATGCAGGGAAGGTCGGCTCCGCTGATTTTTTCAATATATGTATGAAGTTCATCTGCGGCGGTCAGGATGCATTCGTCAGCATTGTCGGGCGTGACAATTGAGAATTCACTTTCGCCGTTTTTGACAATATACATCGGAGTTGTTATTACGGGAGCCTGATACGGAGAGCCGCCGTAATTGATGTCGCTGCTTACGGGTATCAGTCCGATTGCAAAAATAATCACTTCAATCAGCGCGATTATTGATTTAACGGTACTCATTTTGTTTTTACCTCCGTTATAATATCACATTTTTTACGTATACCGAATGCTTCGAAATATCTGTTTTCAAACGGAATCCATTTTTCTTTGAAAACCTCAAGCGCCTGAGGACCGTTGCGTTTTTTGATGCGCTCAAGCTGAAGATCGGGTGATATCTGTAAAAATATTTTTAAATCATATATATCGGGAATTTCGGGGTGCAGAGAATATGCGCCCTCGATTATTACGGGTTTGCCTTGCTGAATTTTTCTTTTTTCACCGTATGTACCCGACGAACAGTCAAAAGTGCGGTATTCAAAATCTCTGTTTTCTTTAAGAGGGATAATAACTTCTTCAATAAAACGTTCGTAGTGGATGTTTCCGCCGGTCTGCGAAAGCCGGTCTTCCGTACGCATTTCATAAGGCAAAAAGAAATCATCCATATGAATAATTTCAAATCCGAATTCCTCTGCAAGGCGGCTTGCAAGGGTTGTTTTGCCCGAGGCACACATACCGTCTGCGGCAACGATTGCACAGGGTTTTAAATCGAGAATTTCTTTTATTTTATTAAATAACTTTTCCATAATTTCATCTAATTTTAAAACCCCGACAGAGAGTGTGTCGGGGTTTTTAGTGTTATTCTGCGTCTGTATTTTCGCCTGCCTGATCGTTAAATTCCTTAACTTCAGCGGCAATTGCCTTACGTCTTTCACGAAGTTCCATATACATTCTCGCTCTCTTTTCACCCTGAAGGTCATAGAAGAGCTGAGGAATGATGCTGAGGATACCTGTGACAACGGGAAGAAGAGTACACATAAAGAAGAGAGCGTAACGTGCTTCGGGAGTCTGTGCACCCTGATTCTTGTTGGGGTCGTAGCCGAAAGCTTTGAAGAGGAGGGGCTGGATAACGCCTTTAACGCTGTTAACCATCTTGGTTATAAGACCCTTTGCAACGCCTGTCATACCTTCGGAACGGAAGCCGTTCTTCCACTCGCCGTAGTCGATGGCTTCGTTTCTCATTTCTTCTGGGATAACTTTTCTGATACCCCAGAAGAACATCCAGATTGTTTCACGGAGCATAAATGCGGGAATCATAACCGCAAGGCTTTCGTAGCCCTTCTTGCCGCCGATGTTGATGAACTTACCTGCGGCATATACGCCGAGCATCAGAACGCTGTCAACGTGGGAGCCTGCAATCCACAGAGCCTTTGTTGAGAACTTGGAGCGTGCCCAGGGAACGTATGAATAGGAAATGGGTGAAACAACCGCGCCGGGAATACCAACGATTGTTGACATTGATGCAAGGTTGAGAACTTCAATGTAGTAAAGGTTTGTGCCCGAGTTGAGGCTGAATGCGCTGAGGAACTCGGAAAGAGTGATGAGAAGAAGCGGCTTGTTGGTGATAACAGATTTGATGCCGCCGAAAACGCTGGGTCGGTCGATTGTCTGCATAACTCTTTCTTTTGCGACAAATGCATAGAAGAGAGCGAAAAGACCTGAAACAACTGCGGTTATAACGCCGCCGATAACGAACATTCTGTTGTAGCCTGCCTGATATGCTTCGGGGTTGGCAGTCTGAAGAATCTGGTTTGCAGGGCTGTTGATGTAAATATCAATCAGAAGACCCATAAGAATTTCGGGAGCCTTTTCAACAAAGCCCGAAAGAAGATTTGCCGAGGTGATAAGTCTTGTTCGGTCAATGATGTTGGGTGTGATGGTTGATGTCATACCCTGACGGACAATTGCAATAAGTGATTCCGCAAGGTTTTTGAAAATCAAAAGACAAAGATAAACCGCAAACCTGGGAATGGCGGTGCCGATACCATTGGTACCCATAAACATAGGAAGTGCCCAGTAAAGTACGGTCAGGAAAACGCCGGGTATGGCGTAAACTACAAGCCAAGGCTTGAATTTACCCCATCTGGTGCGGGTCTTGTCAACGATAGTTGCAAGGAAAAGGTCGTTGATGATATCCCATACGCTGATAATACCGTTTGTAACCGACTGAAGAACAAGGTCGATTTTAAGGATGTTCATCTTGAAAACATCGTCGTATTTACCGATGTTAAAGCTTTGGGCAATGTCATCAAGTATGTATGCGAAGGTTTCTTTGGAGCCGACGTAGCGTCTGTCCTTAGGGACGGCGCTGGGTGCCTTCTCTTCAACAACCTTGGCTGTTGATTCTGATGCCATATAATCTCTCCAATCTTTTAAATTATACAGACACATATTAACATAATATTAATGAGTTTACAATACCGCAAATATTTTTTATGAAATACATACAATAACGCAGTTGTTTTTTTGGTCATAAACACAACAAAAAATCGGCAGGAATAACCTGCCGATTTTTATTGACTTTATGTAGTTGGATTATACTTTGAAATTAACAGATTTGTCGCCTTTTTCGTCTGAACCGAATTCGTAATCCTTGCCGGGAAGAATAGCATTGAGGATGATGCCGACAAGTGCGCCGACTGCAAGACCCGAAAGGCTGATTGTAACAGAGCCGACGGGAATCTGGATTGCGCCCGCATAGTTGATGCCGATTGAAAGAACGAGGATAAGAGCGGCAATGATAATGTTTCGTGTGTTTTCAAAGTTAACCTTGTTTTCAACAACATTGCGCACACCGACTGCGGAAATCATACCGTAAAGAACGAGTGATGCGCCGCCGATTGTAGCTGTCGGCATAAGGCTGACGAGAGCTGCAAACTTGGGGGAGAAGGAAACGAGAACGGCGAGATAAGCCGCAATTCTGACAACCTTGGGGTCGAATACTTTTGAGAGTGAGAGAACGCCTGTGTTTTCGCCGTAAGTGGTGTTTGCGGGTGCACCGAAAAGAGATGCAAGAATTGTTGCAAGACCGTCGCCGAGAAGTGTTCTGTGAAGACCGGGTTCTGCAATGTAATTCTTCTTGCAGGTTGATGAAATAGCTGAAATATCGCCGATATGCTCAACCATTGTAGCAAGAGCAATGGGCATAATGGTAATAACAGCGGAAACAAGAAGATTTTTATCGAAATCACCTGCAAACATACCGAAAACGGTATCCTTCATCTGGAAGGGGAGACCAATCCAGTCTGCACTCTTGAAAGCTTCAAGCTTTGCGGGGTCAAGAACTTCCATTGCTCCCGTGAAATGAAGGATAACAGCAACGAGTGATGAGCCGAGAACACCGAGCATAATGGGGATAATTTTAACCATACCCTTGCCCCAGATGTTGCATCCGATGATGATTGCAATTGCAATAACCGCAACAAGCCAGTTGGCCTGGCAATTCTGGATTGCGCTTGAAGAAAGGGTAAGACCGATTGCGATAATGATGGGTCCCGTTACGATGGGAGGGAAGAATTTCATAACCTTCTTTGCTCCGAAGGCTTTTATAAGTGCGGAAAGCACAAGATAGAGAAGGCCTGCACACGCAACGCCGAAACAAGCATAGGGGAGAAGGCTGTAGTCATTGGAAGCACTGCCTGCATCATCAGTTATTGCGGTTATTGCGGCATAACCGCCGATGAATGCAAAGGATGAGCCGAGGAACGCGGGAACCTTACCTTTGGTAAGCAGATGGAAAAGCAGCGTACCGAGACCTGCAAAAAGCAGAGTTGCCGAAACGCTCAGACCTGTGAGAGCAGGAACGAGAACGGTTGCGCCGAACATTGCAAACATATGCTGAATTCCGAGAACCGCCATTTTTGGATATCCGAGCTGTTTTGCATCATAGATACCTTCGCCGACATCAAATTTTTTCTTTGACATTTTTTCAACCTCCTGAAATTTTTGTCACTTTCACTCTAACATATTATGAACAGATTGTAAAGAGTCAAATCATCTCAAAAAGTATTAATTCGGAAGAGAGAGAGGACGTCATTTTTATTTTAAGACCGTTTGTCATCAACTCATATCCGCTTACGGTAAATGATGCACCGCTGTTGTCGAGGGTGATTTTATAATTCATACCTGCATTGATGCCTTTGGGGATGACATCGAATTCCGTTTTGCCGCACGGGAATGAAAATACCCCGATTGCCCCCTTTCTGCAGTCGGGCGATGCAATTTCGAGTACGCATCCGTTGTATGAATCTTTTGCAGCTTCGGGAGTATGATGATAAATCTTTGCTTCGGGAAGAAAATCCCTGATGAAATTCTTATAAATATCAACGCTGCGATGTACAAACTCCGACTGCACCGTATTGAGCTCAGCCCCGACGGGTGCAATTACATTGAGTGTCATATGAGTGAGCATAGTGTTTCTCATCTGAACATCGAGAGAGCAGAATTCGTGGCATCCCATACCTGCAAAAAGACGGTCAACCCTTTCCGGAGGCAGGGCGAGCGTCATTCCGTTGGTTATCATAACGGAGTGAGGCGCTCTCTGGCAGTCGGACACCCAGGTGTGATTGAAGTTTTTCATCATACCGAGGTCGGTTCTTGCTCCGCCGCCTGCACAGTTTTCGAAAATAACATCGGGGAATCGCTTTTTCAAATTTCTATACATATTATACACTGCGTTGATGTGGCGTACAGACACGCATTCAGGGATTCCCGTTCCTGCATCGCGGATCGCGAAATAATCCCTGAACGAAATATTGTGGTCAACACGCAGAAGGTCAAGCTTATAATCGGTTATGATTCTCGCAAGCTCATTTTCTGCCCATTCGGCAACCTCGGGGTTGCTCATATCAATATAGTTTCTGCTCTGGTTTCCGAAGATATCCGAGCCTCGCCAGTCAGATTTTTCGCTTATGATTTTTGAATATTTACCCAATGTTTCAATGTCAACCCAGAGTCCGAATTTCATACCCAGTGAGTGGCAGTAATCTGAAAGCTCGCCGAGCCCGTTGGGATAACGCTCGGGATTGGGAGTGTTCATTCCGTTGAATTCGCCCCATTCGGTCTGCCTTTCGGGAGGGCATTCCCAGCCTGCATCAATGATAAACACTTCTGCACCGAGCGTTGCAAACTGACGCATAAAGTCTTTGGAATCTTCAACGCTCATTGTATGCTCTGCGCCCATTCCCGCACCCACAAGGCAGGCGGTCGGGTCGGCTTCGGGCATATTCAGAACACTTTTTCTTATATGGCTGTGCATATCGTTGACCGCATCGTCAAGGCTTCCGCAGACAATGCCGAAATGCACCTCGGGGGTTATGAATTTTTCGCCTGCGGGGATAACGGTAATCGGTTTGTGTGATGTAATTTCTGATTTGAACGCAAGCGTGACAAAGCCGTTTTCTTCCGTTGCGTTGTAATCAACGGAAAATCTGCAGCCTCCGCTCCAACCTGTCTGGCAGGTGTAAATTGTGCCCGTTGTATTGTTGCGGATAAAAATAATCGGATGGCGGAAACGGTCACGCCCGAAGCGGGTGTCGACACTGAAAGTATCGGGTGAAATGCTTTTCCAGGCAAATTCACCTTCTCTTGCCCAACGGTCATTTGTAAAATATCCGATGGAGTAAAGCTCGTCAATGCTGCTGTTTGTGAGCATTCTTCTGTCAAAAGCTTCTATTCCGCCGCTGATGAGTGAAAGACGGCTCAGGCACATCGGTTTATCCGAATTGTTGATGATTTCAATGTATCTTGTGAGCATCTGTGTGCCGTCAAGAACGGTGTGTATTTTCAAAGTGACGGGTTTGACTCCGCTTTCAAGGGTGAGTATGCACTCTGTTGAATTCTCGCCTTCAACCGTTTCAAAATCAACGAATCCGAGACGGTAATCGATGCTCTGTCCGTCGATTTCAATGTTGAATGCGGAAGGCTCGGCAAAATCACGTGGATTGAGCCTTGAAGGAAATCCGCAAAGCACATTCAAAGGATAGCCTGCAGCGTTGTGACCCGACGAAACAAGAACGCCGTCAAGAAGCGTTTCCTCACGCACGGCAAGTCCGTTTCTGTAACAAAAAACGGGATTTTTGCCCGGCTGATAATAAATATTGCGGAAAGATTGGTTGTTCATAGAGTTTCACCTTCCAAAGTGAAGTTATGGTTTTATTTTACTTTATTCCAAAGCAGATTGTCAATAAAAAACGGCTTGCAAATGCAAACCGTTTTGATGATATTACCACTCAAACATCTGCTCGGGATTCTTGAAGATATCCTCGAGTCTCTGGATAAAGGGAACAACGTCGCCGAAGTCAACTGCTCTGTGGTCGAAGCAAAGGTCGATGGGAAGCTCGTTGCCGACAACGATGATGTCGTTGCCGTTTTCATCCTGTGCTACAACGGGTTTTTTCATAACCGAACCGTAGCAGCATACAAACACCTGAGGAGGAATGATTGAAAGAAGAGCAACTCTGCCGTTGACACCTCTGATAAGGGGACCTACATTTGAAATGGTTACGGTGCCCTGCTTGATATCCTTTGGAGTAAGTCTGTCGGTTTCGGGGATTGAATAATATTCTTTCTTTGCTTTGCCCGAAAGAGTTTTTATCCTATGCTTACCGGTCTTTGCACCGACAAGGCGGTAGATAGCCTTCATAACCTTGCCCTTCTTGAGCTTTTCGATTGTATCGTTGAAGGACACCTCAAACATAACCTCGGTGAAATCGGTGTTGTTGATTCTTCTTGATGTGTCTGCAACGTGCTCTGTGAGCTCAACAAGGCTTTTGTTGCCGATATCGTGGAGATTGATTGTCATCATTTCACCGTTGGGGAGAAGCCAGGTCATACCTGCGTGAACCTCATCCCACTGTGTAACCTTGCCTCTGACGAGCTTGCGGTTAAACTCAATGTGAGCATTGAGCTGAGGAGCTGCCTTGAATGCCTCTGCAAAAGCCTTGAGCATAATGGTGTTTATTGTGATTTTTGTGGGGAACTTACCCGATTCGTTGAGCTTCTTGAGAACTTCAAGGAACTTTGTTACCTCGGGTTCGTAGATAAAAGAACTGTGGGGTATTGTTTCACAGCTTTCTGTTGTCATATTAGCAACAATTTTTCTTGCTATACCGAAATGTGATTCTTTTATTGCTTTCATAGGGGGAATCCTCCTGCTTGAATTCATATTCACATAAATAATACCATAAGCATTAATTGCGTTTGTTCTGTTTTGGAAAAATGATAAATTTTAACAAATAAAAATTCGGATTTTTGTACTTCACAAAAAGTATAAAATATGGTAAAATATTATGATAAATTTTAAAAAGGAATTTACCGATGAAAAAATTGCTTGTTTATCTTAAAGGCAGCAGGCTGCAATGCGTGCTTGCGCCGCTGTTCAAAATGTTTGAGGCGATACTGGAGCTTTTCGTGCCGCTTGTTGTTGCGGCGATAATTGACACGGGTATCGGCAACGGTGATAAAAATTATATAGTAAAAATGTGCGTTGTGCTTGTGGTTCTCGGCGCAGTGGGCCTTGCGTTTTCATTAACGGCGCAATATTTTGCCGCAAAGGCATCGGTAAGCTTTGTCAAAAGGCTCAAGCACGCCGTTTTTGGGCATATCGGCAGATTTTCTTACACACAGCTTGATTCTCAGGGAACATCAACCCTCATCACCCGTATGACGGGCGATATGGACAGCGTTCAGAACGGATTGAATCTTACTCTCCGCCTTCTTCTTCGCTCGCCGTTTGTTGTTATCGGTGCAATGATAATGGCATTCACGGTTGACAGCAAGGCGGCGGTGACTTTTGCGGTTGTTATTCCTGCTCTTTCGGTTGTTGTTTTCGGAATTATGTTTTTCTGCATTCCGCTCTATAAAAAGGTACGCTTTGCGCTTGATAAGGTGCTTTCAACGGCAAGAGAGAGTCTTACGGGTGCAAGGGTTATAAGGGCATTCTGCAAAGAGGATGAGCAGATTGAAGAGTTCAAAGAGCGCAACGATGCGCTGACCGTTATTCAGGAATATACGGGCAGAATTTCGGCGCTTATGAATCCCGTGACCTGCGTTATCGTCAATATCGGAATTGCAGTGCTGATTTATGCAGGCGCAATAAGAGTTGATGCAGGACTCATCACTCAGGGTGCGGTTGTTGCACTTTATAACTATATGTCGCAGATTCTTGTTGAGCTTGTCAAATTTGCAAGCCTTATTATAAACATTACCAAATCCGTTGCTTGTGCAGGCAGAATAAGCGCCGTGCTTGATATTCCCGCCGATGAAGATAACGGAACCGAAAAAATCAACGCACAGAGCGAAAGCATCGTTGAATTCCGCAACGTTTCGTTTGCTTATGACGGTGCAGGCGATAATTCTCTTGAGAATATCAGTTTTACCGTAAAAAGGGGTGAAACTGTCGGCGTTATCGGCTCAACAGGCTCGGGTAAAACAACGCTTGTTAATCTTATTCCCGCTTTTTACAGAGCAACAAAGGGAAGTGTTCTTGTCGGCGGTACGGATGTCAAGGATATTCCGATTGAGAATTTGCGTGCGGCTGTTTCCGTTGTTCCGCAAAAAGCTGTGCTTTTTAAAGGCACAATCAGAAAAAATATGCTCTGGGGCAATCCCGATGCAACCGATGAAGATATAGTGAAGGCTCTTGAAATCGCTCAGGCGGCAGATTTTGTTATGCAGAAAGACGGCGGACTTGATGCTCCCGTTGAGCAGGGCGGACGAAATTTCTCGGGTGGTCAGCGTCAGCGACTCACTGTTGCAAGAGCCATTATGAAAAAAGCGGATATTCTTATTCTTGACGACAGTTCGAGTGCTCTTGACTACGCAACCGATGCCGCAATGCGCAGAGCAATCGCCGCAAATCAGGGCGATACCGCCGTTTTCATAGTGTCGCAAAGAACTTCTTCCATAATGAATGCGGATAAAATCATCGTGCTTGATGACGGTACGGCATCCGTCGGCACTCACGAAGAACTCCTTGAAAATAACGCTGTTTACAGAGAAATCCATCTCTCGCAGTTTGATGAGGAGGAGAGTGCATTATGAAAAAGAAACTGAACAAGGGTACACTCAAAAAGATTCTTTTTTATGTCGGCAGATATAAAATCCATCTTTTCTTCTCGATAATTCTTGCCGCGGTCAGCGTTGCAATGACTCTCTATATTCCTGTGCTTGCAGGTAAGGCGATTGACCTTGCAATCGGTAAGGGTGCGGTTGATTTTGAGGGAATGATGCCGAATCTTATCGGAATCGTCGTGCTTGCAATCCTCACCGCCGCCGCACAGTGGATAATGAACACGCTCAACAACAGAATAACATTCAGAGTTGTGCGTGATATCAGAAATGCGGCAATCGAAAAAATCCAGAGTCTTCCGCTGAGTTATATTGACTCAAAGCCGTCAGGCGATACGGTCAGCCGCATAATTTCCGATGCAGACCAGTTTGCGGACGGACTGCTTATGGGATTCACACAGCTTTTTACGGGTGTTGTCACTATTCTCGGTACTCTCGGTTTTATGATTTCGATTAATTTCAAAATATCGCTCGTTGTTGTTATTCTTACTCCGCTTTCGCTGTTTGTTGCCCGTTTTATTGCAAAGAGAACTCATTCGATGTTCACGATGCAGGCAAAAACAAGGGGTGAGCAGACTGCCTTCACAGAAGAGATGATAGGCAATAAAAAAATTGTTGATGCGTTCTCCAGAGAAGAAAAAACTCTTGAAGAATTCGATGAAATCAACGAAAGATATCAGAAATATTCGTTGAAAGCAATATTCTTTTCGTCGCTGACAAATCCGTCAACAAGATTTGTCAACAGTATGGTTTATGCCGCTGTCGGTCTGACGGGTGCGATTGCGGCAGTCGGTGGCTCGATAACCGTCGGCGGACTTTCGTGTTTCCTTAGCTACGCAAATCAGTATACAAAGCCGTTCAACGAGATTTCGGGCGTTATTGCCGAGCTTCAGAATGCTCTCGCCTGCGCAGAAAGACTTTTTGAGCTTATTGAACAGCCTTCGCAGACTCCCGATGCTGAAAATGCTGCGGTGCTTACGGATGTTGACGGCAGAGTTGAAATGGAGAATGTTGCGTTCTCGTACTCAAAAGACAAAGAGCTTATCAGAAACCTCAATCTTTCCGTTGAAAGCGGCAACAGAGTTGCGATAGTCGGTCCTACGGGATGCGGAAAAACAACGCTTGTTAATCTTCTTATGCGCTTTTATGATGTTGATGAAGGGAAAATCAGCGTTGACGGCATTGATATCAACAACGCAACCCGTGAAAGCCTCCGCAAGAGCTACGGTATGGTGCTTCAGGACACCTGGCTCAAAGAAGGGACGGTCAGAGAAAATATTGCGATGGGCAGACCCGATGCGACGGAAGAAGAAATCATTGCCGCCGCAAAAGCTGCTCACGCACACAGCTTCATAAAGCGTCTGCCGCAAGGCTATGATACCGTCATTTCCGATGAGGCGTCGGGTCTTTCGCAGGGGCAGAAGCAGCTTCTTTGCATCACAAGAGTTATGCTTTGTCTGCCGCCGATGCTTATTCTCGACGAGGCCACCTCCTCCATAGATACGAGAACGGAAATCCGTATACAGAAAGCGTTCTCGGCAATGATGCAGGGCAGAACAAGTTTTATTGTTGCCCACAGACTTTCAACCATCAAAAATGCGGATGTCATTCTAGTTATGAAGGACGGCAAAATCATTGAGCAGGGTAACCATAAAGTGCTGATGAAAAAAGAGGGGTTCTATTATGAACTCTATAACAGCAGAATGGACACGAATTAAGTACAGAATGCAGAACGTAGAGTGCAGAATGAACGGGACGGCCTGAAGTGTCGCCCCGTTTTATTATAAAACAAATACCAATCATATAAATAATCATTGACAAAACCGCTTTACTGTGATAATGTAATACTACAATAAATAGCCTTAAAAGGCGAAAAAAGGAGTAATACATATGAAAAAGATTATTGCTTTGGTTCTTGCAATGCTTATGATGTTCTCGCTTGCAGCCTGCGGCGGCAACACCACTCCCGACACAACAGACCCCGCAACAGAAACAGATGTAGCAGAAACAGTCGTTGTCGGTTACACAATCTATGAGCCTATGAACTATCTTGATGAAAACGGCAAGCTTATCGGCTTCGATACAGAACTCGCAGAAGCAGTTTTCGGCAACCTCGGTTACAAGGTTATCTTCCAGGAAATCGAATGGAGCAGCAAGTATACAGACCTTGATTCAGGCACAATCGACTGCGTATGGAACGGCTTCACAGCTAACACAGCTGATGACGACGGCGTTATGCGTGCAGACAAGGTTGACTTCTCATACAACTATATGGAAAACCGTCAGGTAGTTGTTGTCAAGGCTGATTCAGGTATAGCAACAGCAGCAGACCTTAACGGCAAGTTCGGCGTTGCCGAAAGCGGTTCGGCAGGCGAAACATATGCAACATCATTCGAAGGCACAAACTTCAAGGGCTTCATCAAGCAGACAGAATGCCTCACAGAAATCAGCGCAGGCACAGCAGATTTCGCAGTTGTTGACGCACAGCTTGCAAAGAGCTATGTAGGTAAGGGCGACTATGCAGACCTTATGGTTGTTGACGAGCTTTCAAGCGATGTTGAATTCTATGCAATCGGCTTCAAGAAGGGCAGCCTTCTTACAGAAAACGTAAACGCACAGCTTGAAGCACTTGCAGCAGACGGCACAATCTCCGCTCTTGCAGAGAAGTACGGCGTTGCAACAACAGCTATCACAGATTTCTCAGACCAGAAGTAATTTGTATTTTTTTAAAGATATATCAATTGGAGTTTTAATATGTCCTTTTTAGAAGTCACGGCTTTTTTGTTCGACGGCTTTAAAATATCTTTGCTTATCTTTGCGGTGACGCTGCTTTGCGGCGCACCGCTTGGTTTGCCTATAGCCTTTTGTTCGATGAGCCGTTTCAAAATAGTGAAATCAATTTCAAAGGTGGTTGTCTGGATTGTCAGAGGAATTCCGCTGATGCTTCAGATTTTTATCATCTACTATGTCCCCGGCCTGCTGTTCAATTATCAGCTTTTCGGAAAGATTGACCGCTTTATGTTCATCGAATACGGCATTTCAGACGCGGGCAGAATCACGGCGGTTCTGATTGCGTTCACAATTAACTACGCCTGCTATTTTTCCGAAATATACAGAGGCGGTATCGAAAGCATTTCCAAGGGTCAGTATGAAGCCGGTTATGTTCTCGGCCTGACCAAATCACAGATATTCAGAAAAATTATTCTCAAGCAGGTTGTTCAGCGCATTGTTCCGCCTATGTCAAACGAGATTATAACGCTTATCAAGGATACAGCTCTTGCAAACTGCATTATGGTTTGCGAAATTATCAAGAATGCAAAAGAGCTTGCGGCAACAAAGGCGATGATATGGCCTTTGTTCTTCACGGGTGTTTTCTACCTTGCGTTTGTCGGTATTCTCACCATTGTACTCAACAAGGCAGAAAAGAAGCTGAGCTATTTCAGGAGTTAAATTATGTCGATATTAGAAGTCAGTAATATAAAGAAAAGCTTCGGCAAAACCGAGGTTCTTAAGGATATCAGCTTTGATCTCGAAAAAGGTAAGGTTCTTTCTATCATCGGCTCATCTGGCAGCGGTAAAACAACATTGCTCAGATGCCTCAACTTTCTTGAAATAGCCGATAACGGTAAGATTGTTGTTGACGGTGATGTGCTTTTCGACAGTGCAGACAAATCGCGTATGACCGATGAAAAGATAAGAGAAAACAGACTGAATTTCGGTCTTGTGTTCCAGAATTTCAACCTTTTTCCGCAGTACACGGTTTTGCAGAATCTTACCCTCGCACCCACTCTTCTCAAGAAAGGTGACGAGGCTTCAATTAAAAAGAATGCCCTTGAATTAATCAAGAAGGTCGGTCTTGAAGAAAAGGTTGATTTTTATCCGTGTCAGCTTACGGGCGGTCAGCAGCAGAGAGTTGCCATTGCTCGTGCGCTCGCACTCAATCCCAAAATCCTCTTTTTCGATGAACCCACTTCGGCTCTCGATCCCGAGCTCACAATGGAAGTCCTCAATGTTATCAAGGGTCTTAAGGAATCGGGCTGCACAATGGTTATCGTTACCCACGAAATGGCGTTTGCCCGTGATGTTTCGGATAAGGTTATCTTTATGGACGGCGGCATTATTGCCGAGCAGGGCACTCCCGAGCAGGTTATCAACAATCCTCAGAACGAGAGAACAAAGCATTTCCTCAACAGATTCAAAGAAAACAGTTAATTAAAAATAACCTTCGGATTGCGGTTGCAATTCGGAGGTTATTATATTATAATCATCATCAGGAGATGATAAAATGAAATTTTTAATTGCATCCGACATTCACGGCTCCGAGTTTTACTGCAAAAAGCTGATTGAAGCTTATAGAAATGAGAAGGCGGACAAGCTCGTTCTTCTCGGAGATGTTCTTTATCACGGCCCGAGAAACGACCTTCCCGAAGGCTATGCGCCCAAAAAGGTGATTGAACTTCTTAACGCATTGAAGAGCGAAATTCTCTGTGTCCGGGGTAACTGCGACACCGAGGTTGACCAGATGGTGCTTGACTTTCCGATTCTTGCCGATTATGCGATTTTCATCGCGGGCAGCCGCCTTGTTTATGTAACTCACGGTCACAACTTCAACGAAAACAATCTTCCTCCGCTTCAGAATGGCGACATTCTGCTTCACGGTCATACTCACGTTCCCAAATGCACAAAGCACGAAAGCTATGTTTATCTTAACCCCGGCTCGGTTTCGATTCCGAAAGAGAATTCGTGGCACGGCTATATGACTCTCGAAAACGGAAAATTCATATGGAAAGACTTTGACGGAAAGGAAATGATGGAATATGACGCTTAACAGAGATAATCTTGATTTTCTCAATGCAAGACGCCTTACCCCTGCGCTCAAAACTCTGCTTGTGCTTATGACAGCGATTATGACCGGATTTATGTGGCGCGTCAGAGGCACCCACGGTTGGGGCTCGATGTGGGGAATGTTCGCCGTCGGCGTGATGCTTACACTGGTAATTTTCGCTTTCTTCGGCAACCGCAGAAAAATGACACTCGAAGCGCTTCCGATTGCGGTAATTCTTCTCGGAATCACCAACGGCGGCTGGGGCACGCTCAATTCACAGATGGGCGGTTACCTCGGAAGCACGGTGCCGTTCACGGGCGAAGAAACTGTCGCAATTGCCGAAATCAGTCCTTGGTCGGGTATGCTTGCGATGCTTCTTCTCGGCTTTGGCTGGATGCCTCTTTGGGCGATGTTCATCGGTTCGCTTTTTTCAAAGAAAGAATACAAGATTTGGCATTACATAACGTTCATTGCCGTTTTTTATGTTGTTGTTTATGCATTCCAATTCACCGTTGCCCACTACATCGCACCCATCGTCAACTCCGATGCCGTTGAGCTTTTCAAAGACGGTCTTGCTGACAGAGGGTATGATTATTCGCCGATGATGGCATTTATCAAAAACTTCGGATCGGAAGCCTGGTTCAAAAAAATTCCCTACGGAAGAAACTACTTTGCAACCGTCAGAATTATCTCATATACTGCAGGTGCGCTTGTACTTTCGCTTGCAACGCTCATAGCAAAAAAAGACAAGGTTACGGCGTTTATTTCGTTCGCAATCAACGCAATTTGCGCAATTTCAATCACGCTTGCCGATGTTGTTATGGTGCTTGATTCCGACAGAGGATTTTTTAAGCTCAAGAATCTTCCCGGCTTCCTTGAGGGCGGCAACTGGTCGCTCTGGGAGTACCTGACCGGTTTCTTCCTCGGCTTCGGCATTATGCTTCTTATCGTCTGCCTGCCTAAAAAGGTTACAGGCGGTGAGGGTTGGTTTGAATACAAAATGCCGTTCAAAAGCGCAAAGCTCTATGCGGCTTACAGCGCTGTTGTGACCCTGCTTGCAACTTTTGTTGTAACAATCGCAAGACCTTTCGGAATGAGAATTGCGGAATGGGTTGTTTATAAGGGATGGTTTGATGATGAGGATATCCTGACCTATATTTTCATTGGTATATTCTGCGTTATCGGTCTGATTTTTACAGCTGCAATCGCAAATAAAAACATCATTAAAAGACAGCTTCCAAATCTTTTTGCGGTAAGAACAGAGGATTTCTGCCTTAAAGCGTTACCTGTTTATTTTGCGGTGACTGCATTCGGATATTTCTGCACGGGTGATAACAATATCCTCTCTCTTCCTTATGCACAAATGAAAAATCCCTCATCAATCCTCGGACTGATAAGGGACGGAAGTATCTTTATTCCCGTGATAATGATAATCAGTATCGTGCTGTTTTACGTGCTTTATTCAATCGTTTCAAAAAAAGCGGTTAAGAAAAAATAAATTTTTTAATATCTTCAACATTCTGGGCAATGTGGGTACAGCCTGCATTGCTCAGTTCTTTTTCATTGCCGTAGCCGAAGGTGACGCCGATGCTTTCGATTCCCGCACCGTTTGCACCGTCGATGTCGAAGTATCTGTCGCCGATCATAACCGCCTCATCTTTTTCAATTTCAAAGTGCTCAACGCATCTGCTTACGAGGATAACTTTGCTTTCGTGTGCCTTGTCGCTCAGAGGGCAGGAGATAAAGTCGATCAGCTCGCCAAAGTTGAGATAATCGATGATTCGCAGGATAAAATTATATGGCTTTGAGCTTGCGATTGCAACCTGAATTCCGTTTGATTTAAGTTCACGCAAAAGCTCCTCAATTCCGTCATAAAGCGTGAAGCGGAATATTCCCTCACGGCTGTATTCCTCACGGTATTTCATAACGGCAAAAGCGGATTGCTCTTCATCCATACCGAGTTCGCGCTTGAATGAATCGAAAACAGGCGGACCGATGAAGGTGCGCAGACTATCATTGCTTATCGGCGGATATCTCGATTCTTTTATTGCATATTTAACTGAATGAAAAATCCCGTCGCCCGTGTCGGCTATCGTGCCGTCAAAGTCAAAAAAGACAGCTTTGTATTTTGAAGTCATATTATCACCTGCAAAAAATTATATCATATATCAAATAATCATTCAATATTTTGTTTACTTTTTCGATTTAGTGTGTTATACTCTAATATTATTATAATTAAAATGCTATTTATCCCGAAAGGACTGAAAATATAATGGATTATAAGTTTGCGAAAGGCGTTGCTTCGCTCAAGCCTTCTATTATCAGAGAAATTCTGAAAAGCTCGGGCAACACAATCCCCCTTGCCGCAGGCAACCCCGCCCCCGATGCTTTCCCTGTTGACGATATAAAAAAGCTTGTCGGAGAAGTTTTTGAAGAGGATCCCGTTCTTGCTCTTCAGTACGGCATCAGCGAAGGTTACGGACCTCTTGTTGAAGAGCTTATCAAGCTTTGCAAATCGAGATACGGAGTAGGCACGGAAGATGACGGACTTATCGTTGTAAGCGGTGCTCAGCAGGTAATGAGCCTTATGAGTCAGTGCTTCATCAATTACGGCGATACCGTGCTCTGCGAAGAGCCTTCATTTATCGGTGCGCTCAACTGCTTCAGAAGCTACGGCGCAAATCTTGTCGGTGTGCCCATCGACAGCGACGGAATCAACATTGAAGCTCTCGAAGAAAAACTCAAATCGGAAGAAAACGTTAAGTTTATTTATACAATTCCCAATTTCCAGAATCCCGCAGGCGCAACAATGTCACTCGAAAAGAGAAAGGCTGTTTATGCGCTTGCAAAGAAATACGGAGTGCTTGTGCTCGAGGATAATCCTTACGGCGACCTTCGTGTTTCGGGCGAGGATGTGCCTGCAATCAAGAGCTTTGACGAGGACGGAATAGTTGTTTATTCAGGCTCATTTTCAAAGATTGTTGCTCCCGGCATAAGAGTCGGCTATGTTCTTGCTCCCAAGGCGGTTATCGCAAAGCTGACCGTTGCAAAGCAGACTCAGGATGTTCACACTCCGCTTGTGTCACAGCTCGTGGTTTACAAGTGGCTTACCGAGTGCGATTTTGAAGGACACATCAACAAAATCCGTGGGATTTATAAGCGTAAGCTCAATCTCCTTTGTGATTGCGTTGATGCCGAACTCAGCGATTTCCTTACATATCACAGACCCGAAGGCGGTCTTTTCGTCTGGGCAAAGCTCAATGACGGCATCGATATGCTCGATTTTGTCAAGAAGGCAAGTGCCGCAGGCGTATCAGTTGTTCCCGGCAACGCAATGATGGTTGACGGCGACAAAGAATGCAGCTTTATCCGTATGAATTTTTCAACTCCTTCCGATGAAGGCATTATCAAGGGTGTTAAGATTCTCGGAGAGGTTGCACGTTCACTTTGATAACAGGAGGGTAAAACTATGGAAAATACAGCTCCCGAAAAAAAGCCTATAGTTTTAAGTATGATTCAGCCCACATCGGTTCCGACTCTGGGCAACTATCTCGGCGCACTCAAAAACTGGAAGGCGATGAGCGATGACTATAACTGCCTTTAC
Source organism: Acutalibacteraceae bacterium (assembly GCA_045535475.1). Taxonomy (GTDB): domain Bacteria; phylum Bacillota; class Clostridia; order Oscillospirales; family Acutalibacteraceae; genus CAG-177. Next base: position 23,438 of record JAZSLR010000123.1, read on the forward strand.
GCTGTTGCAGACCTTCACGCTCTTACCATTCATCCCGAGCCTGCAAAGCTCCGTCAGCAGATTCTCGAAATGTATGCAATCCTTCTTTCAATCGGTCTTGACCCCGAAAAGAGCATTGTTTTTATTCAGAGTCAGGTTGCCGCACACGCAGAGCTTGCCTGGATTCTTGACTGCTACACCCAGTTCGGCGAAGCATCAAGAATGACTCAGTTCAAAGAAAAATCGCAGAAGCACGCAGATAACGTCAACGTCGGTCTGTTTGCATATCCCGTTCTTATGGCGGCGGATATCCTGCTCTATCAGGCAAATTTCGTTCCCATCGGTGCGGACCAGAAACAGCATCTTGTGCTTGCACGTGACGTTGCAACACGCTTCAACTCCCTCAGAGGCAATACATTTACTCTCCCCGAACCCTTCATCGGCAAGGTCGGTGCAAGAGTAATGAGCCTTCAGGACCCCACTCAGAAGATGTCGAAAAGCGATCCCAATCCCAAGGCTTCGGTTTCGCTTCTTGATACTCCCGAGGCAATCCTCAAGAAGTTCAAGTCGGCAGTTACCGACAGCGAGGCTTGCGTGCGTTATGCAGACGGCAAAGACGGCATAAACAATCTTATGGCTATCTATTCCTGTTGCACCGGTCTTGATTTCGATGCAATCGAAAAGGAATTTGAGGGCAAGGGCTACGGCGACTTCAAGGTAAAGGTTGCGGAAGCGGTTATCGAAGAGCTTCGCCCCGTGCAGGAAGAATATAAGCGTCTTATGGCGGATAAGCAGTATCTTCTCGATACCGCCGCCGCAGGTGCGGAGAAAGCGGCACGCATTGCAAACCGCACCCTCACCAAAACAAAGAAAAAAGTCGGTCTTTTGCTCGGTTAATGAGCGATTTTCAGCGAATTTTTGTTGAATACGACAAAATTGCATAAATATTCAAAAACCACTTGATTTTTTGAATATTCGATGTATAATTAGTGCATAAAAATAAAACGAACGGAGAAATCACTATGAAAGAAATCAAAAAAGTTGTTCTCGCTTATTCAGGCGGTCTTGATACATCAATCATCATTCCCTGGCTCAAAGAAAACTATAACAATTGCGAAGTTATCGCCGTTTCAGGCGACGTAGGTCAGGGCACAGAGCTTGACGGTCTTGAAGAAAAGGCTATCAAGACAGGAGCATCAAAGCTCTATATCGAAAATCTTCAGGATGAATTCGTAAGCGATTATATTTTCCCCACTCTCAAGGCAGGTGCGGTTTATGAGAAGGAATATCTCCTCGGCACATCATTCGCTCGCCCCATCATTGCAAAGAGAATAGTTGAGATTGCAAAGGCTGAGGGCGCAGACGCTATTTGCCACGGCTGCACAGGTAAGGGCAACGACCAGGTAAGATTCGAACTTACCATCAAGGCTTTCGCTCCCGAAATGGAAATCATCGCTCCCTGGAGAATCTGGGATATCAAGTCACGTGAAGAAGAAATCGAATATGCAGAGGCACACAACATTCCTCTTAAGATAAACAGAGAAACCAACTATTCAAAGGATAAGAACCTCTGGCATCTTTCACACGAAGGTCTTGACCTTGAGGATCCCGCAAATGAGCCTCAGTATAACAAGCCCGGCTTCCTTGAAATGGGCGTTTCACCCGAAATGGCTCCCGACGAACCCACCTATGTAACAATCCATTTTGAAAAGGGCGTTCCCACCGCAGTTGACGGCAAGGAAATGGGCGGTGTTGAGCTTATCAAATATCTCAACGAAATCGGCGGCAAGAACGGCATCGGTCTCAACGATATCGTTGAAAACCGTCTTGTCGGAATGAAGTCAAGAGGCGTTTACGAGAACCCCGCAGGCTCAATCCTCTTCAAGGCTCACGATGTTCTTGAAACAATCACTCTCGACAGAGATACAATGCATTATAAAGAAATCATCGCTCACAAGTATGCAGAGCTTGTTTACTTCGGTCAGTGGTTCACTCCTCTCCGCGAGTCACTTGCAGCATTTGTTGACAAAACTCAGGAAACAGTTACCGGCGACGTTAAGCTCAAGCTCTATAAGGGCAATATGATTAACGCAGGCGTAACCTCACCCTACACCCTTTACAGTGAAGATTTCGCAACATTTGATGCAGACGAAGTTTACGACCAGAAGGATTCCGCAGGCTTCATCAACCTCTTCGGTCTTCCCATCAAGGTTAAGGCTATTCTCGAAAAGGAAAGAGAAGCAAATAAATAAACAAAATAAGAGCCGTCAAAACGTGGCGGCTCTTTTTCCCGTATAAGGAGGAACATATATGAAACTCTGGGCAGGCCGCTTTTCAAAGGAAGCGGACAAAAAAACCAATGATTTCAACTCATCCATTGCAACCGACTCAAGAATGTATTATTTCGATATCGAGGGCAGTATTGCTCACGCAACAATGCTTGCTGCAAAGGGCATTATTTCGCAGGATGACGGTGCGCTGATTTGCTCCGAGCTTGCCAAAATCAGACACGAGATTTCATCGGGCGAACTTCTGATTGACCCCAACGCCGAGGATATTCACACATTTATCGAGCAGACTCTTACCGAGAGAATCGGCAGTGCGGGCAAGCGTCTTCACACAGGCAGAAGCCGTAACGACCAGGTTGCTCTGGATGTAAAACTTTATCTTCGCGACCAGTGTAACGAAACTCTTGTACTTGTTAAGAATCTTATAAAGGCTCTTGAGGAGAAGGGTGATGAATATGCCGATGCAATTATGCCGGGCTACACCCATCTTCAGCGTGCACAGCCGATAACCTTCAAGGCTCATCTTACCGCATATACCGAAATGCTTACCCGTGATCTCGGCAGAATTGAGGATGCCAAAAAGAGAATGAACTCGTCACCTCTCGGCAGCGGTGCTCTTGCGGGAACAACTTACCCCATCGACAGAGCAATGACCGCCGAATTCCTCGGCTTCGATTCATTCACCAAGAGCACACTCGACGGCGTTGCCGACAGAGATTTCTGTATCGAGCTTGCGAGTGCACTTTCAATCTGTATGGTGCATCTTTCAAGACTCTGCGAAGAGATTATTCTTTGGTGCTCATGGGAATTCAAGTTTGTTGAGCTTGATGATGCATTCTCAACAGGTTCAAGTATTATGCCGCAGAAGAAGAATCCCGATATTGCAGAGCTTGTAAGAGGAAAGAGCGGCAGAGTTTTCGGCGACCTTATGACTCTCCACACGGTTATGAAGGGCCTGCCTCTTGCATATAACAAGGATATGCAGGAGGATAAGGATGCGATTTTTGATGCGTTTGATACCGTCAAAATCTGCCTTGTTACCCTTGAGCCGATGATTCAGACTATGAAGGCAATCCCCGAAAATATGAGAAAAGCGGCGGCAGGCGGCTTCATCAATGCTACCGACTGCGCCGACTACCTTGTTTCAAAGGGACTTCCTTTCAGAGATGCATATAAGGCGACTGGCGAGCTTGTTGCCCTTTGCATAAGAGAAAATAAAACCCTTGAAACTCTTTCTCTCGAAGAGTATCAGGGCGTGTGCGAACTGTTTGATAACGGCGTTTACGATGCAATAAGTCTTGAAAACTGCGTAAGACGCAGAGGAATGTAACAAAAAACGGATTGTGAAGGACATCCTTCGCAATCCGTTTTAAAAATTTAACTTCCGCTATGTTCAGTATAGATGGAAGCGGTGTTTGTGTATGCGATATCAAGTGTTTTAAGATTGACATTATAGAGCATAAAAACGCCGTAATCACCTTCGTTTGTACTTTTCACGAGGTCACCGCTCATAACCGTGCAGCCGTCAACGGTGTTTGTTGAAAGAATCGCTTTACATCCTGCAGATTCAATATCATAGAAATATCTTTCGAAATCAACCTGCTCAACTCCGATGAATCCGTTTGAAAATCTGAATTCCCAATGCCATTCGGGCATACCGAAACTGCCTTCAAAGGTGTCTGTTATCTGCTCTCCGTTTCCGTCATGACCGCAGAAAGAACCGATGCTTTTGCAATAACCTTCGAATTTCGGAAAGTAATATTCAAGCTCCTCAGGAAAATTATCAACACAGTCGGCAATATCAATGTTGAAAATATATTCACCTGAATCGGTTTTTGTTGAATCGTTGATGATAATGATTTTTTCGCCGTTCTGCCAGAATCCGTGGATTCCGTCCGAATAGAAGGCTCCGTTTTCGATTTTCTTTATTCCGCCGTTATATCCGAGTTTGGTTAACTCATTTGCAAAGTTGAATATCTCCTGCTCGGGGCAGATAAACGTTATTCTGACAAAATCGGAGGTATAAGCAAAAGCGGCTTTTGTACCTTCACCGCGGACTATGGAAAAATCGTGAGTTCCGTTCGGAGGAGAGGGGAATTCTTGGGGCAGAAGGTCTGTTCCCCATTCGGTTATAGTGTTGTATTTTATTGTTTCGGATATTGAATTTGTTTCTTCAGAAACTGACTCATCAGGCGGTGTTGTGTTTCCGGAACAAGCGGAAAGAAAAATTATAAGTAATGCAAGAAAGGCTGCAAAAAATTTTTTCATATGTTATCCTCCGTAAAAAAACAAGGTGAACGGGATTTACCCATTCACCATAACATAAAACAAAAGATTTTTCAAGGACAATAATCATAAAACATTTACAAAACAGCAAGTATGTGCTATACTCTACGCATTATCTGACAGGAGAAAAACAATGCCCAGAACCATAGAATATACAGTAACTCCCGAGTATGACGGCAGAAAAACCGTGCATTTTCTCAGGGGCGGATGCGGGTTTTCCGCAAGGGTGATGAAAAGGGTTAAATACAGCCTTATCTGTAATGGCAAACAGCTCCGCACAATTGACATTGTCAAAGCAGGAGATGTTATCAGTGTAACGCTTCCCGACGATGATGCCTTACCCGAGGCGCTTCACGCTGAAATCGATATTGTTTATGAGGATGACGACATTCTTGTTGTCAACAAATCGCCGTTTATGGCAATGCATCCGACACATAATCATCAGGGTGACACTCTGGCGAATGCAGTCACGGCTTATCTTGCCGAAAAAGGAAAGAATGCCGCTTTCAGAGCGGTCGGCAGGCTTGATAAGGGCACATCGGGTCTTGTGGTGTGTGCGCTTAACAAGCTTTCGGCAAGCAAGCTTGCAGGCGGAGTACAAAAGGAATATTATGCACTCGTCAAGGGTGAGCTTTGCGGAGATGGAAGGGTCGATGTCCCGATTTACAGACCCGACCCGATGAAAACTCTGCGCGCGTGCTCTTATGAAAAAGGCGTTGAGCCTGCGGTCACAAACTGGCGAGCCGAAAAGAAGTATGACGGAGCGACCCTTCTCAGCCTTCGCCTTGAAACGGGCAGGACACATCAGATAAGAGTTCATATGGCTTTTACGGGTCATCCGCTTGCGGGGGATGATATGTACGGCGATTTTATGACGGAAATCGGTCATCAGCTTCTCCATTGCCGCCGATGTTTTTTTACCCATCCCGTAACGGGTGAGAATATGGAATTCGAAGCAGAGTTTTATGAGGATTTTATCCGTGCAACGGAAAGATTTGAATAAATATACAAATTCACTTTACTTTTTTGGTAAATAATGATATAATAGCTCTATCAAAAATTACGGAGGTAATTCCAATGAAAAAATTTGTAAGAACTCTTGCAGCTTTAATGATAGCTGTTATGATGGTTTCTATGTTTGCAGGTTGTGGTTCGGACACGGGAAATGGTGCCGATGCAGATAATAATGCAAAGCTTACAATTCTTGATACTGAATACATAACAGAAGATTATGCTATTGCAGTTGCAAAAGAAGATACTCAGCTTCTTGCTGATATTAATGCAGCTCTCAATCAGCTTAAAGAAAACGGTACAGTTAAGAAAATTCAGGATAAGTACATTTCAAACATTGAGCACGATCTTGTATTCCAGCAGAATGTTGAAGGCAAGGAAGTTATCAAGATGGGTACAAACGCTGAATTTCCTCCCTATGAATTCAAGGAAGGCGATGCAATCGTAGGCATCGATGCTGAAATCGCAGCAGCTATTGCTGATATCCTCGGCAAAAAGCTTGTTATTGAAGATATGCTCTTTGATGCAACAATCCCCGCTCTTGTAGCAGGCAAGATTGATTTCATTATGGCAGGTCTTACAGTTACAGATGAAAGAAAGCAGTCTGTTAACTTCTCAGAGTCCTATGCAACAGGTGTTCAGGTTGTTATCGTTAAGGAAGGCTCGGAAATTACAAGCGCAGATGATCTCTTTGCACCCAAGGCAGACGGCAGCCTTTGGAAGGTAGGTGTTCAGCAGGGTACAACAGGCGATCTTTACACAACATGGGATCTTGAAGAAATCGATGCTCCTACCGCACAGATCGAGCGTTACAACAAGGGTGCAGATGCTGTTCAGGCTCTCGTTGCAGGCAAGGTTGACTGCGTTGTTATCGATAATGAACCTGCAAAGGAATTTGTTGCGGTTAATAACAGATAAGCAATAAATTAATGATTAAACGGGGCGGGGGATTTACTCCGTCCCTATTTCTGTAAACAGGTGAAAAATAATGAATACAAATTCTATTTTCGACAAAATAGCCGAATTCTTCATTGATTTAAAAGAAGAGTTTATCTTTTGCTTTGTTGAAGGCGACAGATGGAAATGGCTTGTTGACGGCTTCTTTATTACGCTTCAGATAACCTTATATTCCGTTCTTCTCGGTATTGCAATCGGTGTTGTTGTTGCTATTATCAGATCAACATACGATAATAACGGAAGCACAATCCGAAACCCCGTCGGAAGAGCAATTTTAAAAGTGATGAATGCGATTTCAAAGCTGTATCTTACCGTTATTCGCGGAACTCCGGTTGTTGTTCAGCTTATGCTGATGTATTATGTTATTCTTGTTTCGTTTGACAGTAAGGTGCTTGTTGCATCGCTTGCTTTCGGTATCAACTCGGGAGCTTATGTTGCGGAAATAGTCCGTTCAGGCATTATGTCGATTGATAAGGGTCAGTTTGAAGCAGGCAGAAGCCTTGGTTTGAGCTATTCACAGACCATGATTAAAATAATCATTCCTCAGGCTTTCAAGAATGTTCTTCCTACGCTTGCAAACGAATTCATCGTTCTTCTCAAGGAAACTTCGGTTTCGGGCTATGTTGCCCTTGAAGATATAACAAAAGCAGGCGACCTTATCAGAAGCCGTACATATTCGGCGTTTATGCCTTTGATTGCGGTTGCGATAATCTACCTTGTTCTTGTTGTGTTCTTCACAAAATTGGTAAGCATTCTCGAAAGGAGGCTGCGTAACAGTGACCACTGATAATACAATTATCAAAGTAACGGGTCTTAAAAAGAGCTTCGGCGAGCTTGATGTTCTTAAAGGCGTTGATACAGAAATCAAAAAAGGCGAAGTTGTTGTTGTTATCGGTCCTTCCGGTTCGGGCAAATCAACATTTCTGCGCTGCCTTAACAGACTTGAAGAACCCACAGGCGGCATTATTGAGTTCGACGGCGTTAACATTACCGATAAAAAGGTCAATATAAATAAACACCGTGAAAAGATGGGTATGGTTTTCCAGCAGTTCAATCTTTTCAACAATCACACAATTCTCAAAAACATCACTCTTGCTCCCGTAAAACTCGGCAAGATGAAAAAAGACGAAGCAAATCAAAAGGCAATGGAACTTCTCGAAAGAGTAGGTCTTGCAGAGAAAGCGGATGCATATCCGTCACAGCTTTCGGGCGGCCAGAAGCAAAGAGTTGCAATAGTTCGCGCTCTTGCAATGAAACCCGAAGTTATGCTTTTTGATGAACCCACCTCTGCGCTTGATCCCGAAATGGTCGGCGAAGTGCTCGAGGTTATGAAAGAACTTGCTCAGTCGGGTATGACAATGGTTGTTGTAACCCACGAAATGGGCTTTGCAAAGGAAGTCGGTTCAAGAGTTGTGTTTATTGACGAGGGTGTTATCAAAGAAGAAAACAATCCCAAGGATTTCTTCGACAATCCTCAGGACCCAAGACTCAAAGAATTTCTTTCCAAGGTTCTCATATAATAATTCAAAACGCCTTGCAGTTGACAAGGCGTTTTTTTAATGATAATATTGAGTGATGATTGGACGGTGAACAGATTGAAAGAAAAAGCATTGAATATAATTTCCCAATTCAAATATGAGCTTTCCGTGTTTCTTCTTCTGTGCATTCAGGCGTGCATAGACACCAATATTTTTTGGGGTATGAATGAAGGCTATTACGGCTATTATCTTGCCGACTTTACAATGGGAAAAACATCAAGATTGCTCATCGGTTCTTTTGTTAACTTTCTGACGGATAATCCGACGGTTGAATGGATAAACGGATTTGCCGCTGTTGTTCTTGTTCTGGTTTATATTTTTACTGCTGTGTTGGTTGGCAGGGTCATAAAATCAACCGACCCGCAGCTCCGTCCGTGCATTATTCTTTTCTCGCTGTTTTCTGTTTCGGGAGCATTCGGAGTATATACCTTCTCAAGGTTTTTCGGTTTGCTCGATATCTATATGTATCTGTTCACGGTGCTTGCTGTTGTCGCTGTCAGAAACAAAATGTTCAGATGGCTGATACCGCTTTTCTGCATCGGCGGAGTGCTGATAAACTATGTTTATACCATCGCTTATTTTCCGCTGATTGCTGCGGTTTTGCTCTATCTTATTTTTACGCAGGAAAAGAAAACGGGCAATATAATTCTGTTTACCGTTATGTGTGCGGCAACGGTCGTGCTTATGTTTTATTGTGCATTTGTCGGAAAAGAAACCGCAACGTTTACCTTTGATGAGATGCATAGAATAATGGAGCAAAAGCTCGGCGAAGAGCTGACCTATGATCAGATTCACTATTTTGACTACTATCTTTACGGCAGTCATCAGAACGAAGAACGTCTCGGGGTCAATATGGAAGGTATGACTCCTGCAGAGTTCATAGCGGCTCTTTTATGGTATTTACGCGAGGAAGGATATAATTTCAGCGGAATAAAAGCCGTTGCAATCGGCGCTCTTCCTGTTTTTGCTGTTTTCTGGGCAATCTGGTTCAGATGTATAAAGAACGCACAAACAAAGCCGAGAAAGTTTATCTATCTGTGCTTTATGCTTGTGCCGATTTTTGCTGTAGCGTGCTGTATTCTTTCAACGGATATGACAAGATGGGCAGCATCGGGACTTATTGTTCAGTTCGGGCTGGGTATGTTTATGTTTGCCGTTAAGGATGAACCGTTCGAAAAGGCAATGCTGTATTTCAAAGAAAAGCTCAAAGGTAAAGGCTTTATCGTTGCGGCGGTGTGGTTGGTTTATGCATCAAGCATCAGTTTGTTTTCAATTACGGGATAAAAATAAAGACTGCTCAATGAAAGAGCAGTCTTTTGTTTATATATTGGAATACTGATTGTTTTTGATGATCTGGTATGCCTTGGTGAGTTCTCTGATGCCGTCATCAAGTGAGTAGAGAGGCATCCATCCGAGGGATTCAAGCTTTTCATTTGAAACGATGTAGTTTCTCTTGTCGGGGTCCTCGCCGACGGGGGCTTCAATATAAACAAACTTGGGGAGAATGAGCTTGATTTTTTCGCAAAGCTCGATTTTGGAAAGATTGGAGTCCGAAAGACCGCAGTTGTGAGTGCCGCCTTCCATTTTCTCAAAGTTTTCGATTGCGAACCAGAATGCATTTGCGGCATCTCTGACGTGAAGATAATTCCGCTTGAAGCTGCCCTCAAAAACTACGAGCGTTCTGTCAAAAACAGCTCTGTAAACAAAATCATTGACCAGAAGGTCTGTTCTCATTCTCGGAGATGCACCGAAAAGGGTTGCGAATCTGAATGCGGTTGTGCCACTTTCGCTCAGCACGGCGGCTTCTGCTTCAACCTTGCTTTTTCCGTAGATGGATATGGGTTTTATGGGCGATTTCTCGGTGCAGAAGCTTTCGCCTTCTCCGAGACCGTAGCCGCTGTTTGTGCAGGGGAAGATGATTCTTTGTCCTTTTTCTCTCAGGCGAAGAATCATTTTTATCGCATCAAGGTTAATTGAATATGCCGAGCAGGCTTCTTTGTCGCAGATGGGAAAGCCTGCAAGCGCGGCAAGGGGAATGATGTAATCCTTGCCCTTCATAGCTTCTCTGACTGCGTTTTCGTTGCGTGCATCGGCGTTTATCATCTCGAAATTCGGGTCTGCACAGCATTCGAGCAGGGAGTTCTGGTTATAGAAGAAATTGTCAAGCACCGTAACGCGGCATCCCTTTGAAAGAAGAAGGGGAACAAGCACCGAGCCGATGTAACCCGCGCCGCCGGTAACAAGAATATTAAGCATTTTTTTCACTTCCGTTAAATTGATATAGCATTATTCTATCACTTTGTTTCCGGTTAGTCAATGACGGGAAGGATTTTTCGGGGAATTATTGCAAACAGTCCGTGTTTGTTGACATTGTTTTTTTGAAGTGATATAATATTTTAAATATGTTACAAAAAGGAGGGCGACGGTGAAAAACATATATTTTGTTCAGGCAAATAATGTTTACGGCAACGAGTGCAGAAGTGTTTACATTCCCTATGCATCGGGCTGCATCGCCGCTTACGCCTTTGATGATGAAACGGTAAAAAGAGAATGCAGGCTCGGCGGATTTATCTTTACACACGAGCCGATTGAGCAGGCGGCAGAGAAGCTTAAAGACCCGTTTATCGTTGCGTTTTCTTGCTCTGTGTGGAATTATGAATATAACAAAGCACTTGCAAAAGCGGTGAAAGAAGCTTATCCGTCGGCGGTCATTGTTTTCGGCGGTCACAACATTCTGCGGGATTTCTCAACATTTGATGAATGCCCCGAAGCAGATGTACTTATTTATCGCGAAGGTGAAGAAGCATTCCGAAAGCTTGTGCATTGCCTTCTGAATAATGAGCCGCTCGGAAATGTTGAAAATATCGCATACAAGGAAAACGGGCAGTGTTTCAAAACGAAAGAAAAGGACTTTTGCCTGAGTGAATATCCGTCACCGTATCTTAACGGGATTTTCGATTCGATAACAGACGGAGAAACCAATTTTTCCGCAATTCTTGAAACCAACAGAGGATGTCCGTTCAAATGTGCATTCTGTGATTGGGGCACTCTCGGAAGTAGGGTAAGACTTTTTCCGATGGAAAGAATAAAGGCTGAAATTGACTGGATTTCTTCTCACGGAATAGAATATGTCTACTGTGCGGACGGTAATTTCGGCATTGTTGACAGAGATGAAGAAATTGCGGAATATATAATCAAATCTAAAAAAGCAACGGGATTTCCCAAAAACTTCCGTGTGTGTTTTACAAAGAACAGAACGGAATTTGTCAAGAAAATCTGCAAACGGTTCAATGAATTCGGTCTAGATAAAGCGCAGACCCTTTCGTTTCAGAGTCTTTCTCCCGAAGTGCTTGAAAATATCGGCAGAAAGAATATCTCTCTTGACCATTTCAAAGAGCTGATGAATGAATACAGCCGATGCGGAATATCAACTTCATCCGAGCTTATTCTCGGTCTGCCGGGTGAAACGAAGGAAAGCTTCACCAAAGGTATCTGCGATTTGCTGGAATACGGTCAGCACAAGGCAATTCAGGTTTACACCTGCGACCTTCTTCCGAATTCTGATATGGGGTCGCCCGAGTTTGTTGAAAAATTCGGAATAGAAACTGTGAAAACTCCGTTTTTTCAGGCGCATTGCAGTGCTCTTGAAAAACACGAGATTCAGGAATATAATTCAACAATTATAAAAACGAGCTCTATGAGCGTTGAGGACTGGATTTACTGCGTTGTGTTTGCCTGCCTTGTTCAGGCATTTCATAACATCGGATTTTTCAGAGCGGTTGCGATGTATCTGAGAAACGAAAAAGGAATCAGCTATCACGAAATTTACTCTTCGATTGCCGAATGCTTTTCTGAAAATGATAATTCTGCAAGCAACAGCGTTTTTTCTCTTATGCGTGATTTTGCAAAAGGAATGTCGGTGGGAAAAAATGCGTGGGCGGTTGCCTGCGATTCACTCGGCGATATCTGCTGGCAGTTTGATGAAATTTTCTTTCTCAAAGCCCTTGAAAGAGCGGATGAAATTTACGATGAGCTTGAAAAACTCGTTGACGGCAGATTCGGAATGAACGCCGAAACTAAAGCGGCGTTTGATTATCAGCGGAATATTCTGAAACGGGTCGGCAGTGTCGGAGAAATAAAAATCCGGTCGGATTATGATTTCTACGGTTATATGGAAAATATTTATGAGGGCAGATATGAGCCTCTTAAAAAGATGAAAACGGTCATTACCGTTGAAGATAAAGCAAAATGCGATTCACTTTATGATTATGCCTGCCGGGTTGTCTGGTATGGCAGAAATCAGGCGGTGGCGCTCTATTCATCAGACTGCTATTCGCCGAAAAAAACTACTGCAGGAGAGTGTTGATATGTTAAAAAAATTATCTGTTTCAAAGGGTCAGATTTCCGCAATTGTATTCCTTATTGCGGTTGTTTTGGCAAAGACTCTGGTTGTAATGTTCAGAAAGGGAACGCCCAGCGTTGAAGCAATTATCTATGCTGTTTTGATGTGTGCCTTTTTTGTTCTTCTTTTCTTCTGGAAATTCCCGACTAAAAAAGAAGAGATTTTTACCGGACAGAATATAATCCGCGTTATTGCGGCGGCTGTTGTTTTTATCGGTGCATTCTCGATATCCTATGTGAATGCAGCCTTCAATATGGTTATGATGTTAATACCCGTTGTTATTTTTTGCAGTGCCGATTTTAAGCTTATACCGATTGGCGTTGTTGCTTCGCTTGCGGTGCTGGTAAGTTATGAGCCGTTTGCCTATACTGTTATCCCCGGCGCAATTCTGGTGCTTCTCATTCTTGTTGCGCCAAAGCTCAAAGGGTCAAAGCAGTGGGAAAAGATTGTTTTCAGTGCGGCTTTGATTTCGCTCACAGCGTGCTTTATCTATGTAGTATATCAGATGCGCTTTATTTTCAGTATGTCAACTCTGCTTGCAATGTATAAAAAAACAATACCTCTTGTGATTATTGCGATTGTTTTTGTTCTTTGCGCAGTATTTTCACTTCAGTCTGTAAAGGGCTCAAAACATAAAAAGAAAGCAAAGAAGAATGACTACGCAGTAAAGGAAAAGAAAGCGGATTATCTCGGCGCATTTGCTTATTTTGCAATTGCGGTTTACGCATTTGCATCGGCGATGCTTGAGGGCCAGTATGCAATGTGCTGCATTGTCAGTCTGCTCACAACAATGTTTGTTATTTGCACGGACGGCACTCAGCTTCAGCTCATCACGGATAAGGCTGCAGGTTCGGTTGGCGGCTTGATTGACAAGATTACCGCAGAAGAGGAAGAATGATTTATTGAAAGGATGTGTTTGCCGATGAAGAGAAACGTTTATTTTGTTCAGGTTGACGTTTCATCGGGTAAGGAATCAAAGGTTGTTTATCTGCCTTATACCGCAGGTGTCATCGCAGCAAACGCTTGGCAAAATAAAACCGTTTCTGAAACTTATGAATTCAAGGATTTTGTTTTTATCAGAAAAAATATTGAATGTGTCGTTTCGGAAATGGAGAATCCTTCAATTGTCGGTTTTTCAAATTATTGCTGGAATACCGAATATAATCTTGCGCTTGCAAGTGAAATCAAGAAGATTTATCCCGATTGCATAAATGTTTTCGGCGGTCATAACATCCCGCAGAATACGGGTTTTCTTGAAAAATATTCGCAGATTGATTATCTTTGCTTCGGCGAGGGCGAAGTTACTTTCGGTGCACTTCTTGAGGCAATTGCCGTCGGAAACACAGAAGCTGTTCCGAACATCGCTTACAGAAAAGACGGTAAAACATTTTTGAGTGAAACAAAATCTATCTGTATGCCCGACTATGCTTCGCCTTATCTTGACGGATGGTTTGACGCAATTCTTGAAAAATATCCGCATATCGAATTCAACACAATCCTTGAAACAAGCAGGGGATGCCCTAATCATTGCGCATATTGCGACTGGGGTCCTCTTAAAGAGAAAACAAGATTTTTCTCGCTCGAAAAGGTGCTTGCGGAGATTGATTGGATCGGAAGAAACAAGATAAGATTTGTATGGGGTGCCGACGCAAATTTCGGAATCGGCAAGGACGATTTGGCAATTGCCGATGCATTCGTTGCGGCAAAGGAAAAATACGGCTACCCAGAAAGGGTAAGAATTAATTATTCAAAAGGCAATTCCGAGCGCGTGCGTGAAATTGTGCGCCGCTTCAACAGAAAGGGTATAGACCGCGAGGGTGCAACAATATCGCTCCAGAGTCTTTCGCCCGTTGTGCTTGAAAATATCGGCAGAAAAAATATGTCGCTCGAAAGATTCCGTGAGCATTTCAGCGTGTATCACGAGGAAGGGCTTCAGGTTTATTCCGAGCTTATTCTCGGCTTGCCCGGAGAAACCTATGACAGCTTTGTGGACGGTATCTGCAAGCTTTTTGAAATTGGTCAGCACTTCATTTTTGAGGTTTATCATTGCATTGTGCTTCCGAATTCTGAGCTTGGTCAGAAGGAATACATCGAAAAGCACGGCATAAAAACATCGAGAAGCGAGATAGTGCGTTTTCACTGTGCAGCTGATGCCTACTATATCCCCGAAAAGATTGATATTATCACCGAAACGGCAACTATGCCCTGCGCAGACTGGCAGAGAAGCTCGCTTTTTGCAGGCTTCACGCAGGCGATGCACGCTTGCGGACTTCTGCGATGCTTTTCGGTTTATGCTTTCTATGAACTCGGCAAAAGCTACAGAAGCTTTTACGAGGGTCTTATGGAATATATCGAATCGGGCAATGCCCCCTTCACAAATGAGCTTTATCAGACCGTCAAGGACTCGTTTGCGAAACTTGCGGAGGGAATAAATCCCAGATTCTTCGTGCCGTTTGCGGGCAATCTCGTCTGGGACCATTATGAGTATATGTTTATCAGCATCAGCAGAGATTATGAAAAATTCTATGCGGAAATGATGCCTTATCTCAGAAGTGTTATTGATGATGAAAATGTTCTTTCACAGCTTCTCGCATATCAGAAAGCGGTGCTCAGAAGACCGGATGAAGAGAAGTGCGAATGCGAAACGGAATATAATTTCCACGATTATTTTAAAAACATTTATGTCAGCAAATATTCACCGCCCGAAAAAGGCAGATTCAGAACGGTTTTCACCGATTCAAACCCTGTTCACAGCTGGGAGGATTTCGGGAAATTTGTTGTCTGGTACGGCAAAATGGGCAGCAAGTCCTATAAAGATGTCATTGAAGTGAGTTGAAAAAATGAGGATACTTCTTATTAATCCCGCAACCGTCGGATATTCGAGGTCGGTCACCGCACCACTCGGACTTTTGTCGATTGCAAGCTGTCTTCAGTCAAAGGGTCACACGGTAAGACTTTATGACAGAACGGTTGAAAAGGCGAAAGCAGAGAAGGTTTTTGATGAATTCAGCCCTGAGCTTGTCGGTGTTTCTCTTGTTTCGTTCAAGTCGGTTTACGATGCGCTCGAAGTGTCGGAGCACGCGAAGAAATTTTCGCTTCCCGTTGTTTGGGGAGGACCTCTTGCTTCCGAAATTCCCGAAACCGTTCTCAAGAAAAATTGCGTTGACCTTGTTTCAATCGGCGAAGGCGAAGCAACCTGGATTGAGCTTGCCGAAAAAATCTCAAAAGGTGAAAGCGATTTTGAATCGGTGGCAGGTATTGCGTTCAGAAAAAGTGAGGGCGAAACCGTTATCACTGCCGCAAGAGATTTTGTTGATTTGGGCGAACTTCCGCCGATTGACTGGTCACTTGTTGATGTTCCGAAATATTTTCAGTCTTCGTATGAATGCGAAAGGATGCTCTATCTTTACTGTGCAAAGGGTTGTCCGCACAGCTGTACATTCTGCTATAACAAGGATTTTCACCGCTGTACTTACCGCAAACGTCCGCTTGAGCACGTGCTTGACGAAATCAGATATCTCGTCAGAAACTATGAAATGGACGGCGTTTATTTTGCTGATGAAATGTGGGGCAGAAACCGCAGCGAAATGCGTATGATTTGCGACAGCCTGCGGAGCCTTGGGTTGAAATTTGTGTGGGGATGCCAGACGAGAATCGGCGTTTTCAGCGAAGAAGATTTCAAATATATGTATGATTCGGGATGCCGTTGGGTATTTTTCGGAGTTGAAAGCGGCTCCGAAAATATGCTTCAAAAAATGAATAAGCGCATTCCCTATGATAAAATCGAAGAAACCTTCAGCAATTGCCGCAAGGCGGGGATTATTGCTATCGGTTCATTTATAGTCGGATTCCCCGGCGAAACGGTTGGGGACGTTGCAAAGACGGTTAATCTTATCGAAAGAATAGAAACTCCGCTTGTCAACCTGAATTATTTCGCACTTGTACCGGGCTCGGATATCTATTACCGCCTTATCGAAGAGAGTAAGTATCACGAGATAACCGACCTGAGCGAGGTTGCGGATATAAGACCGATTGAAAGAAACGAATACCGCTTCACCGATGTGCCCGAGATTGACCTCAAGGTCATCCGCTCGTGGTATATGTGGAGAAGCTTTTCGGCAAAGAGCCTTTCGGATGACACGAAGGATTTTTCGTTTGCAAAAAAGGTTATTACCGATGCGATAAAACAGCTCAAGAGAAGCAAGCTCAAGGATTTTATAATCTCAATGCTTCTTTCGGGCACGGAATTTCTTTCGATTGTTTATTATTCTCATTTCTTCCCGAGGGTAAAGAAGAAATACGGAATCGGAAAAAGATACGATAAATGAAACAAGCCTGTCATGGTTGTGACAGGCTTGTTTTTTATGTTCCGTTGAAATTATGTTTTTTATACTTTAATTTATAATTATATACCCATTCCGCACCGTATTTTGAAAGATAAAGCAGAATGTGGTCTGTGTCCGTGAAACTGAGCGACCAGAGTGCATCTGCCGTTTCACGCAGGAATTCTGCCTGGAAGGTCATACGGTCTTTTTTGATATTCTTTGTCGGATTGCCGTTTATGACATAGTTGCAGGAGATATGGAAATCGCCGTTGTCAACAATGTTTTTGATTCCTGCATCGTCGGTTTCTTTTATAAGAAGAGCATTCTTTTTGAGTGCAAAGTTGGACGGCGTGCAGCTGTTGACAAGGTCGCGGTTTCGAATGGTATTTTTTGTTGCCTCCGCTTCCTCGGGGGTTTCGCTCGGATAACCGAGCATAAAGGTGCACATATTCCACAGACCAACGGATTTGGCATTCTCAAGCAGAGTTTTACGGTAGCTGCAGTCAATTCCCTTGTTGATGAGCTTCATAACTCTTTCAGATTCAGCCTCATATCCCCACGCAAAGAAGCGGGCGCCTGCATTATGGAGATTCTGGAGCACCTCTTTTGTGAAGCCTTTTTCCATACGGGCAAATGAATAGAAGTTGATTTTGAGTCCTCTGCGGATAACCTCAAGAGCAAATTGATTATAATACTTGGGAGGCACAGCTTCGTCGGCAATGATGAAATGATGAAATCCGTATTTCTCAACGAGTGACTGGATTTCGTCAACGGCGTGGTTGACGCTTTTTATGTCGAAGCACTGCTGACCCGTGTAGAAGTCGCAGAAGGTACATTTTGCCCAGTAACAGCTTTTTGAAAGCTGAACGGGTAAAACTATATCCGCCGAGAAATATTTGCTGAAATCGTAGCCGTCAAAGCAGGGCGGTGCAAGAGCATCCATATCCAGCAGGGGAGCGGTTTCGGTTTCTTTTATATTACCGGTTTCATCTTTATAAATAAGCGAATAAACTTTTTCAAGAGGAATTTCTCCGCTTATTGCTTTTGCGAGAGTTACCGAAGCAATTTCGCCGTCACCAATCTGCACCGAATCACAGAAAACATCAAAGAATTCGGGAATTTTCTTGAGCGATTCACGGATTTTATAGATATAGTTACCGCCCAGAGTGATATGGGCGTTTGTTCTTTCTTTGAGATATTTTGCAAGAGTAAGACCCGGAATAACCTGACTTAAATCGAAGATGCTGATGCCGATGAGCGAATATTCCGCAAAGTCTTCAGCTTTTATTTTTTTGTCGAAATAATCAACAAACATATTGAGGCTTGCATCGTTGCACTGAAGCTTTATATCCTCATAGTCGTAGCCGTAAACGGGATTTGCGATGAAATTATCGAGCATTATCCTGCTCGGCATAAAGGGGAGCGAGATGATTCGCAGAGCATCCATAAGGGTATCCTTTGCCTCAAAAAGCTGCTCGGGGTCATAAAAACGCTTTTTATCCTTCATAACCGAAACGGCATCTTCAATTCTTTCGGCAACATCATCCGCATTGATTTCGTTTTGCGAAAAGAACTTCGAGCACGCAACGAAACGCAGAAGCTTCGTCTGAAGCTCTCGGGGATATTCATTGAATTTTTCTTCGCAGTAGCCGTTTGCCATCACTTCGGGCGCAAAGCTGTCAAAGAATTCCTTTGCTTCTTTTGCTGCGGAGAGAACGTTTTCTTTTTTGAGAATATCGTTAAAAAATTCAATATTAAGGTCTCTTGCGACGGCGTTCATACCGTTCTTTTTGAACTGACCTATAAGCTGCGCCGCAGAGAGATAAGGATTCATCGGGTACCATTGCGGCGGCAGAATAAAAAGTGTTTTCATTTATGTTCCTCCGGAAGGATAATGTCCTTTTTCGGCATAAACCTTATGTGAAGCGCCACGCCGAGATAAGATGCGATTTGTTTTGCGGAGTTGCTGGATTTGCCGTCCTTTCTCGGATAGCAGTTGGTGGGATATTCCCTGAATTTATATCCGAGACGGATGGGCTTTAAAACCATTTCAAGCAGGAACGCAAAGTCCGTGCGCTCAAAACGGATTGATTTGTAAAGCTTTGATGGTGCAATCTGAACGGGGATGGTGAAATCCGTAAGGTTGCGCATAAAAAGAACTGCAAGAAATTTCTGCGCGAAAAAGTTAATAAATTTTTTGAGCCTGCCGTAGTCATAGAATTTGCATCCCTTCATCCAGCGGGATGCGGAGTGGATGACATCGGGCTCTTTTTTTGCGTTTTCAATCATCTCGGGAATGATGCTCAGGTCGAGAGCCATATCCGATGCAATCAGCAGGCTGTGAGAACCCCGCGCGGCATCTATCGTGTCGTTGACGCTCGCCATTCCGGGGCGGGTCTGCTTCATAATGACAATCGGAACATCGGTTTCAATTTTGCGGATTTCGTCAAGCACCGCATAGCAGCCGGGAGTTGTCCTCTTCTCGGAATAACAGAGAATTATCTCTGCCAAATCTTCGTGATTGCAGATTTCAAGAAGGGTGTCAACGGTCTGCCTGAGAGTGTAGGTTTCCGTAACGGCTCCCGCCATTATTGAAACATTTCTGAATTCTGACATTTAAATATCCTCGCTTGATATACCGGGATTGAACGTGATTCCGTTCTGGCCAAACCACATTGCTTCGAGCGCATAATCTTTCCAGTTGGTCGGAATTGATGCATTGCTCACGGAAACACGGTTTCTCTTTTCTGTAAGAGAAATGTTTTCATCGGCAAGAACGGCGGTAAAATATTCGTGCCAGTTTTTGCTGAATTCAATGCTGAAGTTGTTGCGGTTCGGGAGCTTGAGCGCTGTTCTCTGATATTCAATCAGTTCATCGGCATCCTTTTCGCTCACGCCGAACGAAATGAGCAGAGGTCTGATTTCTTCGTAGTAAGCGTCAAGTCTGTAAACCGTATCAAGATGGGGCACTTTCTTGGGTACCCAGGTGATGTTGCCGTAAATTTCGTTTGAATAGAGCTTTATCGGCTTTGCAGCTGCAATAGCTTTGAAGAACGAGTAAAGCTTTTCATAGACGGAATAGCCTATGGAATTCTTATCCGCCTTGGCACGGTCTATTATCGCATTATAGAAATCTTCGTAGGGAACACCGAGCTCATAATAAAGATAAATTGCAATGAATTTGAGGATGCCGCAGTGGTGATAGGATTCTTCAAAGCAGGTGAAAATGTTGCAGGCAATCCAGTCCTCTGTCGGCAGGGTGTTTGTGCCGATGATGTAATGAGTTTTTTCTCTGATTTCCTCATCAAATTCGCTGTGAGCCGTGAGTGCGTCGATTTCAACGGTCTTTATGCCGTGTTTTTTCATATACTCCGGCTCTGCCATCGGTGAATTCGGAAGAATTTCGCAGTTGTAGACGGTTATAAGCCTGTGCTGACCTGCGGCAAGCAGTGTGCCGATTCCCTTGCAGAAGCTTTCGTATGTTTCTCCGGGAAGACCTGCAAGAAGCTCGGAATAGGTGATGACTCCCTCTTTTTTGTACATAGAAAGAAGCTGGCTGAATTTATCCATACTGATGTTTTTTCTGCCGATGTTTTCAAGCACGGTCGGATCAAGGCTCTGGAACGAAATTGTTGCGCCTTCCTTGCTCAGTCCGTATTTATCAAGCTTTCTGCTGATTTCAAAAACAACCTGCGGATTGTGCTTTGCATAGTTTATTCGCAGTCTTTCGGGGAAACCTGTTTTTTCTTTTACTTCAATGAGATAATCAACTATGTTGATATCCCTTTTAAACTGACCGAAATTCGAGTCTGCACCCCAGATGAATTTAACCTTGTGTGCGGCGAGCCAGTCAATTTCCGCATAGACTCTTTCAATGGGGAAAAGTCTGATTTTTGAGCCGTTACATCCCCAGTCACAATAGGTGCAGGAATTGGGGCAGCCTCTCGAAGTTTCGAGAATCGCATCAAGCTGCATATCGGGATTTTCATCAAATATGCTGTCGAAAAGACCTGTAAGATAAGGTGAGGGATAGTCTGTCTTATCAAGAATTTCAACGGGTGTTTTGGTGAAACTTCCGTCTGCGTTTCTGAATGAAAGATTTTTGATTGAAGAAAAATCGGGTTTATCTTTGAGAAGCTCAAGCAGAAGTGAACGGAATGCCTCTTCACCCTCAGCGTGAATGAGAAAATCGATGAACGGATATTTCTCGAGAAATGAATTGTCGGGCGGAACATTGTGGCCGCCGAAAAGAATCACGCATTCGGGGAATTTTGCTTTGATTTTCTTGGCAAGAGCAAGGTTATACTGAGTGTTCCAGATGTAATTCGAAAATCCCACAAATGCGGGATTATCCATACTTTCAACGGCTTC
>JAZSLR010000128.1:0-44337 GCA_045535475.1 Acutalibacteraceae bacterium
CCTGCATCAAGATACACAAATTATATTTACCGCACAAAGAATTTCAAGGACTGGCAGTCGGGATATTATAACCCTTTGTTTATGCCGTCGGATGATGACAGAATAATCTCGCCTTATGCCTTTGATTTGAGCGATGAATTAAAAGAGCAAATCCGCACAGGCTTTATCAGCAGCAATTCCGATATTGATATGTGCGATTGGAACGGCAAAACACTTTTTACATATAACGCAGGAAATCAGCTTGGCTTTTATTTTCTTGCCGAAGCGGAATGCGACGGTTGTGTTGCGGATTTTCTTGAATCAAATTTCCGCTGATACGGAGGCTTTATGTTTACTTATTTTCATTGCTATCATCCGCAGACGTGGGATGCACAGAAAGAATGCGGGCTTATTGATGAGCACGCAGGCGTGCGTTTTATGCAGACGGCAACTCTGCCTGAAGAATTGAAATTCAACAATCTTGCAGCAAAAGGTTCGTTATTTTACAATATGATGCTTGAAAGCCGACTGCCGATGTATATTGACCGCTTGCAGGGCGGTGTTGTTTTTGAAGATTACAAATTTGATTGGCAGCTCGTTGATTGCTACCGTGAGATGCTCGGTGATAAATTCATCGGTTTTCAGATGCATGAATGGATGAACAACCTTGCCAGCGATTTGCGGAGAATCAGCGAATGTATCGGCAATTTGCCGTGGACGGAAGAAAACATTACAAAATCCGTTATGAGCAAATATCCGATGAATCATCTGTGGCTTGAGGCACAGTCAGCAAAAGAATATGCTCTGTGCGGTAATCCGCAAACAGCCGATGAATTCATAAATCTTGCCGAAACGCTTTTCAAAAACAGATATGAGCTCTGCTCGGGTCAGCTTATACCCTGCGACAGCTACGGATTGGCATATCAGACGGAGATTAATTGCGGGATAAAGCATTTTATGCCCGAAATCGGAGCACAGACCCCCGATACACGCATACAGATTGCATACGCAAGAGGTATGGCAAGAACCAAAAATGTTTCTTTCGGAATTTACTACGAGCCGTGGGGCGGAAAGCCTTTCAGCACCTGCTGTTATCACAAAGAGAATGAAAATGAATGGGGAATCAAAGGTCTCGGCGACCTTGCCTATGAAACAAAGGGATGCAACGGCGGGAGCTCACGCTCACTTCAGAAGCGTATTCAGCTTTACGGCTATTTTGCGGGTGCGGATTTCATAAGTGAAGAATGGGGAATGTGCAACACATTCTATGATTGGAAGGATTTCGAGCTGACACCTTACGGAAAAATCAAGCTTGATTTTCTCAATATTATCAAAAAATATCCGAAAGAGAAAATCGGCACACCCTACACTCCCGTTGCGGTTGTTTTGCCGAAAGACTTATTCGGAACAGCAGGTCTTGATGACGGTGAGAATCAGAATGTTTTCGGATATCCTCTTTTCGGAAGTGCCGCCGAAACAATGAAAAATGCACGCAAGGCTCTCAAATCCTTGCTTTCAAATCCGTCCGATATGGTCGGCTGTGAAACAACAAACATAATCAACAGCGATATTCCCGACTGCATTGATCTTATTCACGAGGATTATATGAATTTGTATGAAGATTATAAATTCTTCGTCGATTTGACGGGTAACTCCGAATTTTGCGGAAATCATCGCTGTATATCGGTCGAAGAAGTACCCGAAATACTAAAAAATCTGCTTCCGTGTGAAGTAACCGGCGGTGTGCATTGGTTTGTCAATAAAACCGCAGACGGCTGGCTGCTTGTTATGTTCAACAACAGCGGAATTGAACGCAGCGTTGAAAAGGGCGAATACATTTTGCCCGAAGGCACACGAAAAGTTGCCGTCAGGCTGAAAAGCGGACAAAAACTGAATATTCTTGAAGGTGCAAATGATATTCATTTTGAAAACGGCACATATCATATTGAATTGCAACCCGGAGCTTGGTTTTTGGCAAAATTCATATAATTGTGATCTCGTGTGATATAATCTATTTATTTAATAAATCAGCGGTGATAAATATGTCATACAATAAAAAAACGAAAATAATTCTCTTCGATGTCGGCGGAACACTTTTTGCTGACGGCAAATGCATTCCTGCAGAAGGCTTTGAAAAACTCCGTCATTACGCACTCAATCCCGAAGTAACAAACGGAGAAACACTTGCTAAATATTGGAGCGAATACCTTAATGATGTTTCAGGCATAAAATCCGAATCAGGGATAACTCTTGATGTGCCTTTGTCATCGGTTATCAGATATGCATCTATGAACACAGGTCTTGTTTTTGATATCCCTATGGCAGAACAGGAAGAGATTTTTGACAGATATAATTCATCAAGACGGGTTATTGACGGAGTGCCCGAGCTTCTCGAAAAGCTCGATTCGCTCGGAATCCGAACAGCAGTTATCAGCAATAATATGATGAGCGGAGAAAGCCTTTCGCTTGCTATAAACAGATGGATTCCGTCAGCGAAGTTTGAATTTTGCCTTACAAGTGCAGATATTCTTTTTACAAAGCCCTCAAGGAATATTTTTATTGCAGCAGCAAAATATGCTCAACTTGACCCATCAGAATGTTGGTATTGCGGTGACGGAAAAATCCCCGATGTTTACGGAGCATCAGCCTGCGGTATGACACCCGTATTGCTTGATGTAAAATCCGATGTTCCTCTTGAATTCCGCAGTGATAACATCTGTGAGAAATATCTGACGGTTAATAATTGGAATGTACTGAAAGATTTTATTGAAGAAACAGATTAATAAGAATTTGATGGAGAACTGCTATGACAACAAAGTTATTTATTCAAACAATAACTAAATTTATATTTGGTTTTATTTTGATTGGGCTATTGATATTTTTACCTGCAGGTACTTTTTCATTCTTTAACGGATGGCTATTTATGGGAATTTTATTTGTACCAATGCTTTTTGCGGGAATTGTGATGATGTTCAAAAATCCCAACCTGTTAAAAAGCAGACTGAATGCAAAAGAAAAGCAACGGGAACAAAGTACTGTAATAAAATTGAGCGGTCTTATGTTCCTGGCAGGTTTCATTGTCGCGGGTTTGGATTTCCGTTTTGAGTGGTTCACACTGCCAAGAGGCGTTGTAATCGGCGCTGCGACGGTTTTTCTTCTGGCATACATTCTTTATGCCGAAGTACTCAGAGAAAACACATATCTTAGCCGTACCATTGAAGTGCAAGAGAATCAAAAAGTTATTGATACAGGTTTATACGGTATCGTCAGACACCCGATGTATAGTGTAACATTACTTTTATTTTTATCAATGCCGCTTGTGTTGGGGTCAATATATTCATTTCTGATTTTTCTTGTATATCCCATTATTATTGCAAAAAGAATTAAAAGCGAAGAAGACTTTCTCGAAAAAGAACTTGACGGCTATCGTGAGTATAAGCAAAAAGTTAAATACCGATTGATTCCATTCGTTTGGTAACAGTAAAATAAATACCAATTTACCCCGATGCCGAAAATATCAAAGGAGGAATCTTTATGAAACATTGCGGAACGCAAAGATTGGAAACAGACAGACTGATTCTGAGAAGATTTGTCAAAGAAGATTATAATGCTGTGTATAAAAATTGGGCATCTGACCCGGAAGTAGCAAAATACTTAACGTGGCAAGTTCATTCAAACGAAAAGGTAAGCAAACAAGCAGTGAAGTCTTGGCTGAAACAATATTCTGATGATAATTATTATCATTGGGCTATTGTTTTAAAAGATAACGGCGATGAACCGATTGGCGGTATTGATGTTGTATTAATCAACGAAGATGTTTCGATGGTGCATATTGGATATTGCATCGGAAGAAACTGGTGGCATCAAGGCATTACGTCTGAAGCACTCAAAGCGGTTATGGATTATTTATTTGATGTTGTAAATGTTAATCGCATTGAATCAAGACACGACACGAGAAATCCCAACTCGGGCAAAGTAATGCAAAAATGCTCAATGAAATATGAGGGCACTCTGCGTAGTGCCGATAAAAATAATCAGGGTATTTGCGATGTCAGTTATTATGCTTTGTTGAAATCAGAACGATAAATTCCAATTTGTGCATATTAAAATTATTGTTTGATAAAGCAAAACTGACTCCGCTTGAAAAACGAAGTCAGTATGTCGCTTAATTAAATATTTCTGCCATAGGTGTGTTTTTGTACTGTCCGCACAATTTTGGGCAGTTCATAACCGCCGAACCTGTGTTTTTTCTTAATTATTGACATTTTACATTTTTGGATTATTCCAAAAAAAGAAATGAACCCTTGGAATCGTTGAGATTCCAAGGGTTTTCGATAATCCCCATTCGGGATAAATTATCTCTTTGAGTTATAAGCTCGATGTTTTGTATCGTTTTGAAGTGTGCCGAAAAGCGTTGATATATAACGATTTGCTTTTTGTATCATAGCATAATGTTTCGGATTTTGCAATACCGTTTTTTATCTTCGGACATCAAAAAGACATCAAATTATTGCAGCTTCAAGGATATCAAATCAGCAACCCTTGCTTTTGAGCTTTCAAGAACATCTGCATATACGTTGGCGGTTGTTGAAACATCGGAGTGACCGAGCAATTCAGAAACAATCTTCAAATCAATTCCGCTGTTAATTAAAAGCGTTGCGTTGCAATGCCTTAATGTGTGCAGGGTTGCAAAGTCAAAAGATGTTCCCTTAACAAATTTTCTGAATTGTGTATTGATGAATGAACGGTCAACATAATTTCCGCTTTCGGTAGTGAATACCATTTCGGGGTGCTTGTTGCTCTTGCCGAGTTTGTCGGCTTTTTCATCCTGATACTTTTTCTGTTCTCTGAATATCTCTGCCAATGTATCGGAAAGACCTATATATCTGTTGCTTGTTTTAGTTTTGGGCGGCTGCAACCAATGCTTTCCGCCGACATCGGTTAATGTGTTCTCAATATGAATTGTTCTGTTATCAAAATCAATATCTTGCCAACGCAGACCCAAGCATTCACCCGAACGCATACCCGTATATAAAAGCACTTTGATTATTGTGTTAAACTGTGAATAATCGCTGACCATTGATAAAAGCTCTTTTGCTTGATGTTCGTCAAGAAAGGGCTTTTTTTCTTTTGCCTGTTTTGCTTTCGGTAAAATAACAGCTTTTGTGCAGGGCGTTTCTTTGATGAATCCTTGCTCAACGGCACGGGCAAAAACACTTTGCAATATAACATAAACCTTGCGACAGGTTGCAGGGGCATATTCACGGGTTTTGAAAAATGCCGTTATCTTTGCAGGGGTAAAATCTTTTAATTTTATGTTGCCGAGTTCGGGCAAAAGGTGATTTTTAATCTGACTTTCATAATTATATGCGGTTATCTCTTTAAGCTCGTTTTTGGCGTAGTTTTCAATAAACCATTCAGCCATTTCAGAAAATCGCATATTTTCATTTAATGAGGTCATACCCTTGCATTTTCTTTCAAACTCTGCGGCATATTCTGCGGCGAGCTTTTCTGCTTTCTTCGGCGTGGTGCTTTCGGGCGGTTTATAGGTTGTTGTTTTGCGGATTTTCTTGCCGTTGACATCAAGACCGAGAGATACAACAATCTGAAATGTATTACCACGCTTATTTATCGTTGCCATTATTTCCACCTGCCATTTCTTTATCATATACTTTTCTTGTTCTTGGTTTATATTTTTTTTCCTGTTCAAAAAGCCATTCGCTATATTCGTCATCGCTTTTTGTTTCTCTTATTGTTTTAGCCGTAGCAAGAAAAATACGCTTTTCCTCAATCGGCAAGGGATTTTCTTTTTTGTCAATGAGCCTGTCAAGGGTTGAGCATAGCACATTAAATCGTTTTTTTAATGGATGATTAGCACCGCTGTTTTTTCTTATACGCTGTTGAGCCTCAACACATTTCAAGTGTGAGTATTTTTCAATCGGACTTTTTCTTCCACAATAATCAATGTTTCCGTTTTTTGTTGCAAACCATTTTCCGCAATGTGCACATTTTTTTATTTTATAATCGTTGAGAGCGTAATAATATAAAGCAGAACACAAAACTTGTGTAATAGTGTTTAGATTTTTAAACGTTATCGCTTTTTCTTTAGGTAATGGATATTTAGCTCCGTCAAAAAAAGAATCGTGATATTGATAACTTTCAAAGTGATAGTAAAGGCGTAATTCTTCAACCATTTTGAATGTTAGTTTTATGTTATTATCATTCAAAAGAAATTTGTACATATTTTTTAACGCCGAACTACCTTCTGACAATCCCCATAATTCAAAGGGTGATTCTCCTAATATATCGTTTTTTAAATATTCATTATGAGAATTAACATCGGTTAGCATTTTAGGGTAGTTTTGCTCTAAATGTGACATTACATCTCCAAAGAACAACTCTGTTTCATACCAGTTAAAAGAACCTTTATTATGAACTGTTGCAAATGTTTCACCAATAATTAAATGAGGCATTATATCACTCCTTGTATCAAATGTTGGTTACTATATAAAATATCATATCATAACCAATCAACAATGTCAATCATTATTTGCATTCTGTATAATATAGCTGAAGGTAAGTCGACAGCCTATCAACACGAAAGGAATGCAACAATGAAGAACACAGACATTAGAATGAAAATTAAAGAAAAACGCCTTTGTCACTATGAGATAGCCGCAAAAATCGGTATATCTGAATGTACTTTGTGCAGGTGGTTA
This sequence comes from Acutalibacteraceae bacterium, assembly GCA_045535475.1. Classification (GTDB taxonomy): domain Bacteria; phylum Bacillota; class Clostridia; order Oscillospirales; family Acutalibacteraceae; genus CAG-177. Next base: position 6,699 of record JAZSLR010000128.1, read on the forward strand.
AGAGAAGAACTGACACAGGAAAAGAAGAAAGCAATTTTCGATGCAATCAACGAAATTTCAGGCGGTGATAAAAAATGAAAACTTTTTTAACCGTCAGGGAAACGGCGGCAACTGGAATATTAAGTGAATATGCCCTGCGTTTGATGCTGAAATCAAAAAATCCGCCTCCGAGCATTCGCGTCGGAAATAAAACAATGATAAACTATCCTCTTTTCCTTGAATGGATTGACGAAGAATCAAGAAAGGTGACAATATAATGGCAGCATTAGATATTATGAGTATTTTATCCGAAGGTGAAGAAAACGCCGTTAAGCTCCATCAACTTTCAAAAATTCTCAATATGAACGGCAGGGATATAACAATCTGTATAAACGCATTAAGGCGAAACGGTGAGGTTATATGTAGCAGTCAGCAGGGATATTTCTTACCTTCAACTGTTGACGATGTAAAGCGTTTTTACCGTCAGATGACATCAAGACAGCGAGAGATTGAAAAGGCAAAGCAATCCGCCAAAAGGTATATTGAAGCCCACGGCGAAACCGTTGAAAGTTAAGAGGTGTAAACTATGAGTAAAAATTACGGATATATTAAATTATATCGGGATATACAAGGGCATTTTCTTTGGGATAAAAAGCCGTTTGATAAATCCAGAGCATTTATTGACCTTTTGTTACTTGTCAATCACACAGATGGCTTCACCGAGGTAAACGGACACACGATAAAAGTAAAAAGAGGTCAACGTCATACAAGCCGTAAACAACTTGCTGACCGTTGGGGTTGGGACGTTAAAACCGTTGACAGATTTTTGGGGATACTCAAAAAGGCAGAAATGGTAACATATACGGGTGACCCCTTTGGGATAACCTTAACCATTGAAAATTATAACCTTTATCAAGGTGACGGAGATAGCCAAAAGGATAGCTATCGCCCTACCCAACGGGATAACAGCCGCCACACAAACAATAAAGTAAAGAATGAAAATAACCCGTTAGATACTTCTTTAAAAGTATCTAACGGGAGTAAAAAGAAAGAAACAGAGCCGAGCAAGTATGTTCTCCGAAATGACCTTTGGGACGAGCCTGACGAGAAACCCAAAAAACAGCCGAGTAAATATGCCGATTGGAATGATGCTTGGGATTAAAAGGGCAGGTAATATAACATTCGTTACCCAAAAAAGAAAGCGAGGTGAAATTATTGTTAACACCAATGAAAGCAATCAGAGCAAAATGCCTTGACTGTTGCTGTGACAGCAGAAGTGAGGTCAGACTATGTTCTATTGAAAAATGCCCCCTACACCCGTATAGAATGGGTCACAGACCGAAAGGGTATAACAACCCTGAAAGCGAGGCAGAATGCAAAAACGAGCAGATAGCCCCACAGTTAAACGAAAAGAAAAGCCTTTATCCGCCAACCTACCAAAGCAACGGATAAAAGCTTAACAAAAGCCAACGCCGAAGCGGTGACGAGCTTATTATAAGCTCCCTGCTTCGGTATGTCAATAAAACAGATGAAAGAGGGTAACACCATTGAATATTGTTGAGGAAAGAAAAGCAAGAGCCGCAGAAACCCGAAAGAAAAACCAAGAAGCCAAGAAACGCAGAGAAGCTGTCAATTTTGAGCTTAAAGTGTTAAGGCTGAAAACGGCTATTGAAATATTACAAAATCCCGATGCTACACCGTCAGAAAAGCTTGAAGCGGCGAAACAAGCGGCGGAGCTTCAAACAGATAACAAAGTTATGATGGCTATAAGTACAACAGAATAAAGTTATAAAGGCGTGGAGCTTATTGCTTCCGCCTTTTTGCTTTTTGCGGATATTAAAGCAACTAACTCGGCAGGGAACGAGGGGCGGCAAATCCCCCTGCCCCATATTATATTTATTTTAAATTAATTATTTTTAAATATTTTATAATAGGTCACTATTCGTAAGGGTTAATTTATTCTGAAAAAGCCCACCATATTTAAAAATTTTTGAGTTAGGACATCAAACGGACATCAAAAAAGGCTTGCCACCAAGCGAAACCCTTGATAACAAGCCATTTTGTCGATAAAATAATTATCTCTTTGAGAACTGGGGTGCACGACGTGCGCCTTTGAGACCGTACTTCTTTCTTTCCTTCATTCTGGGGTCTCTGGTAAGGAAACCTGCCTTCTTGAGGGCGGGACGAAGGTTTTCGTCGTACTGAAGAAGTGCACGTGCGATACCGTGACGGATAGCACCTGCCTGGCCTGTCACACCGCCGCCGCCTACACGGCAGATGATGTCGAACTTCTCAGCTGTGTCTGTAAGAGCGAGAGGCTGACGAACGATGAGCTTGAGTGTTTCAAGACCGAAATAATCGTCGATCTCTCTGTCATTGATTATAATCTTGCCTGTACCTGCATAAACGCGTACTCTGGCAACTGAGCTCTTTCTGCGGCCTGTGCCGTAGAAATAAGGATTTGTATCGTACATTATTTATTGCCTCCCTTTCTTAAAATTCCCATACTTCGGGCTTCTGAGCAGCGTGTGTGGGTTCTGCGCCCTTGAATACGCGAAGTCTGGTGAGAGCCTTACGGCCGATAACTGTGTCGGGAACCATGCCCTTAACAGCAAGTGTCATAGCGAAATCAGCTCTGGTCTTCATAAGAGTGCTGTACTTAACCTCTTTGAGATGACCGATGTAGCCTGTGTGATGATAGTACATCTTCTGATCGAGTTTGTTGCCTGTGAGAACTGCTTTCTCAGCGTTGATGATGATTACGTGATCGCCGCAGTCTGCGTGGGGAGTAAAGATGGGCTTGTGCTTACCGCGAAGAAGTCTTGCAGCTTCAACAGCAACCTTACCCATAGGCTTACCTGCTGCATCGATCACATACCACTTACGGGTGATATCGCCCGCTTTAGGCATATAAGTAGACATAACATTTCCTCCGTTTAATTTTTTCGTGCCTGCATATATTATCATAAGGTTTTGGTTATGTCAATAGGTTTTTTTAACTTTTTTAATTTAGATTTCGCAATCTCCCGTTTTCTCGTTTTTTCTCGCGTTTTCATATTAAAAGCTCGCTTGCGATTTTTCAAATTTATTTTATTTTTTGAATTTTACAATGCTTTTCGGGCACAAAACGGTCAGATGCTCTTCTTCATTTCTTCAAGCACGGAATACGGAATTCTCATATTTCCGAGACCTGTTCCGATTGAAATATGCGGCTTCATTTTTGCGTGAAAATCCGTGCCGCCCGAAATCATAAGTCCGAGTTCCTTCGCCATAGACTGATACTTCTCCTGCATTTCGGGTGTGTAGTCGGTATAATACCCTTCAACACCGTCAAGTCCGTAGCCTTTGAGTTCTTTAAGATATAGTTTTATTTTGTTGTCATCAAACTTCGTCAGATGCGGATGGGCAAGAAATGAAAGTCCTCCGCTTTTTTTGATGAGTTCAATTGCGTCCTTGGCGGTAAGCCTCTGCTGCTCACAGTAAGCATACTGACCCGCTGACATATATTTGTCGAAACCTTCCTTAACACTCTTTGTGTAGCCTTTATCCATAAGCACTCTCGCAAAATGCGCCCTGCCCACAAAGTTATTCGGTGCAAGTGCACGCACTTCTTCAATCGTGATGTCAAAGCCAAGCTCATTGAGTTTCTGACACGTAACATAGTTGCGCTGAATCCGCAAATCAACAACTTCCTTCAATACTCTTTTTAAATCGGGATTATTTACATCAATAAAATATCCCAGAATGTGAGTTTCCGTTTCGGAAATAACGGAAAACTCAATGGCAGGGATAACCTCTACTCCGATTTTTTCGCCCTCGGCAACCGCTTCTTCGATTCCGTCAACCGTATCGTGGTCGGAAAGCGCAATTGCGGCAAGGTCCGCTCTTTTTGCCTCACGGACAACTTCGGCAGGCGTCATTGACCCGTCGGATTTGAGCGAATGGGTATGCAAATCGATATATTTTTCCACAAAATCACTTCTTTTAAATTTTTTGTATATTTTACCATCTGTAATATTCTTTTTCAAGTATACCGTTGAAAAACAGATTTGTATATGGTAATATTAATGTATTATTTACTCTCAAGAGGTTGAAAATGAAAAGAAAATTTTCACAAATAAGAATAATTGCACTCGGCTACATCTCGATAATCGTTATCGGGACTCTCCTGCTGATGCTTCCGTTCGCATCGCAAAGCGGAGAAAGCTCAGGATTTGTGCCGGCACTTTTCACCGCAGTTTCTTCATCGTGCGTTACGGGTCTTGTTGTGCTTGACACGGCAACAAGCTGGTCGCTTTTCGGGCAGATTGTCATTATCACGCTCATCCAAATCGGCGGACTCGGATTTATGACGATTGCAACAATGTTTTCAATGCTCCTGAAGCGGAAAATGGGTCTGCGCGAACGCGAAATTATGGTTGAAAGCATCAACACAGAGCACATCGGCGGAATAAAGAATCTGACCGGAAAAATCGCTCTCGGCACGGCAATTTTTGAAGGCATCGGAGCGCTTCTTTTGGCTACAAGGTTCATACCCCGATTCGGCATCGGCAAAGGAATATGGTATTCCGTTTTTCATTCGGTTTCCGCTTTCTGCAACGCGGGATTTGACCTGATGGGCATAACCGAACCATACGCATCTCTCACGGGACTTTCGGGTGATGCGATTGTCATTCTGACCCTTTCCGCTCTTGTTATAATCGGCGGTATCGGCTTCCTTGTCTGGGACGACATAAGCAAACGCAAGCTGAAATTCAAATATTATCAGCTTCACACAAAAATCGTACTTACGGTGACGGCAATCCTGCTTGTTGTTCCGACCGTTCTTTTCTTTGTTTTTGAAAGAGAATTTACAAATGAGGGCTTGGGATTCGGTCACGGTCTGCTTAACGCAATATTTGATTCCGTAACCGCAAGAACGGCAGGCTTCAACTCAACCGACACTGCATCGCTCTCCCCCGCAAGCAAAATCCTGACCGTGTTTCTTATGTTCATCGGCGGTTCGCCCGGCTCAACTGCAGGCGGTATAAAAACAACAACCCTTGCGGTTATCGCAATATCAACCTTCAACGGTATCACCCGCCGCCAGTCAAAGGGCATCTTCGGCAGACGCCTTGAAAAGGATGCAATCCACAAGGCAAGCTCTGTTGTTTTCACAAATATGAGCCTTGCTATCGCGGGCATCATCACGATTCTCGCAATCCAGCCGGATTTCGAAATTTCAGATGTAATTTTTGAATGTGTTTCGGCAATCGGTACGGTCGGTATGACAACAGGCATCACCCGTGACCTTGCAACGGCATCGAGGTTGATTATTGCGTTCCTTATGTTCTGCGGCAGAGTCGGCAGCGTTTCGTTCGCACTTGCACTTATGGAAAAGAAAGCTGCCCCGCCCGTTAAAAATCCAAGAGAAAAAATAACGATAGGATAGGTGAATATTTATGAAATCATTTCTTATTATAGGTATGGGTCATTTCGGTCATCATCTCTGCACAAAGCTTGCGGAAAGAGACTGCGAAATTATGATTGTTGATAAAGAAGAAGAGGCTGTTGAGGATATGCTTCCGTATGTTGTCAGCGCAAAAATCGGCGACTGCACCAACATAGAAGTTCTTAAAACCTTTGATATTCCGTCATTTGACACCTGCTTTGTCTGCATCGGCGAAAACTTCCAGAACAGCCTTGAAATAACAAGCCTGCTCAAGGAATGCGGTGCAAAAAAGGTTATCAGCAAGGCGGACAGAGATATTCAGGAAAAATTCCTGCTCCGCAACGGTGCGGATGAGGTTATTTATCCCGAAAAAAATATGGCGGAAAGATTTGCCGTCAGCGAAAGCAACGAACACGTTTTTGACTACATCAACCTTGGCGGAGATTACTCAATATATGAAATTGACGTTCACGACAGATGGGTCGGAAAGACGGTCAGAGAGCTTAATTTCAGAGTCAAATACAATCTCAGCGTTCTTGCGACAAAAAACAACGGCGAGGTCAAGCCTGTTATAACAGGCGAAAGACGTTTTGAGCGCGATGACCACCTTCTTGTTCTCGGAAAAGAAGAGGATGTCCGCAAGGTTACAAAATAATGCAAAAAATCGGATTGCAGTTTTTGCAATCCGATTTTGTTTTTTATACTCTTTTTCCGTTTTCGTAGTACACTCTCGTCACTCTCGGCATAAATGTACATATTACTTCGTAGTTGAAGCTTCCGCACATTTCGCCAAGCTCTTCGGCGGTTATGATTGCGCCGCAGCTTTCGCCCATTATGATAACATCATCTCCGACACAGACATCATCAATATCCGTAATGTCAACCATAATCTGGTCCATACAGACCCTGCCCGTTATCGGGGCTTTTTTGCCGTTGATAAGAACATATCCTTTATTTGAAAAAGCTCTGTTAAAACCGTCGGCATATCCGATGCAGACCGTTGCGATTCTGCGCTTTTCGGTTGTCACATATGTATGTCCGTAGCTTATTCCGATTCCGGGTTCAACATCCTTGATGTGAATAACGTGGCTGACCACTTCCATTGCGGGAGTGAGCTTTATTCTGTCTGCCGTAACCTCATCCGAAGGATAAAGTCCATAGAGCGAAATGCCCATTCTGACCATATCGTAGCGGCAGTCAAGGTCGATGATTGCCGCACTGTTGCTTGCGTGCTTAATCGGGATGTTTATATTTCTGCTTTCAAGCATAGAAATGAAATTATCAAAACGCTCTTTCTGATAAAGCGCAGAGGTTTTGTCGCTTATATCCGCACAAGCAAAATGAGTGAACACACCCTCTATTTCAACAAACGGCAAGCCTGAAATAACTTCAATTATTCCTACGCTTTCTTCGTTATCGCAAAAGCCGATTCTTCCCATTCCCGTATCAACGGCAATATGGATAACCGCCTTTTTGCCGAGCCTTTCGGCAGTCTGTGAAAGCATTTTTGCTTCGTCGAGCGAATATATGGTTGTTATTATATCATTATTTATAAGATCCTCATACTGGCTCGGGCTTGTGTATGCAAGAATCAGTATGGGGGTTTTTATTCCGTTTTCACGAAGCTCCATTGCCTCTTCAAGGGCGGCAACGGCAAAATAATCCGCACTGCTCTCAAGCTCCTTTGCAACTCTTACCGAGCCGTGACCGTATGCATTTGCCTTAACGATTGCCATTGTCTTTGTTTCGGGAGCGAGAATGCCTTTGAGCGCATCAAAATTGCTTCTGATTGCCGAAAGGTCAACGCGGACAAAGCTTCTGTGATATTCAAGTGAAGTGTATTTGCTTCTCATAAGATTCACCTTAAATCATTCAAATGATTTCAGTTCAGCGGTTTTTTCAAACCATATTTTGCAGCTCCCCCTGAGATTGAGAGCACTGCGGACAAGCTCTTTCATAAGCGTGACTGTCGGGCAGATGATATCCGTGCCAAAGCCGTCAATTGCAGGCACGCTTTTGCCCGTCATATCGATAAGACCGTATCTTACCGCCGTATCAAGAGCCGCTTTCTCGGTATCTGCATCGTGCATTATATCGGGATTTTCAAGAATAAACGCAAGCATTGCGATAAGCGAATAGCATCCCCAGTCCGAAACGGTTGCAGTTATGATATTATCCGCTTTTGTACGTACGCAGATACCGCCTTCGCAGCCACACGAGCACGCACCTTCACCCGCAAACGGGATTTTTTCTCTTATGTAACCGCCGATTGCACCCAGACCGATTTCGTTGCCGAGGTCGCCGATTGCAATATTCAAAACGCCCGTATCGCAGAGTTTTTCAAAAAGAATGTCCTGTTTCGCTTCGAGATGCGTAACGTCAACGCCCTTTGCGTTATGATAAACGCCCTTCACATTTTCTCCGGGGCATTCGATTGCAATAACCGCATCGGGGACACCTTGAGAGATGATTTCATCAGCGCATTCAGCCGCACGGGCTTTGTCTTTTGTGAAAGGAATAACACTCACAGAGCAAGGGGCAAGTCCGATGCATTCCGCAATGTGTCCGACTGCACCTGCGCACTCCTCGGGGCATATGATAACGGGTTTCGCGCCGAACGCCTTGACCAGCGCACGCGCGAGAAGAACCGAGCCGACAGCGCCGTCTGTTTCTGCTTTGTTGAACGGATGCAAAACGAACCCTGTCATAATATAAACAAGACTGCCTGCACCGAGCTTTTCGATGAGTTTACGTGCGCCGTTGACGCAAAGAGGCTCTCCGGTAAATTCTCTCGCCGCTTTATAAAGAAGCTTGCAGACTCCGTAGCCTCTCGGGTCAAGGTTCGCAAGGTCATCAAGGCTTTCGCCGAGATTGAGCAGGGTTATTTCATACTGTGTCATTCTCTGCGCCTCCTTGATAAATATATATGCTCAGGTGTAACAATTAATCAAGGAAATCCTTAAGTCTTTTGCTTCTGCTGGGATGGCGAAGCTTTCTGAGTGCCTTAGCCTCAATCTGACGGATACGCTCACGTGTAACTCCGAATTCACTGCCAACCTCTTCAAGAGTATGAGGATGACCGTCCTCAAGACCGAAACGAAGAGCAAGAACCTTCGCCTCTCTGTTGGTAAGGGTTTTGAGAACTTCATTAAGCTGCTCTTTAAGAAGAAGCATTGATGCAGCATCTGCGGGTGCAGGGGCTTCATCATCGGGAATGAAATCGCCGAGATGGCTGTCCTCTTCTTCGCCGATGGGTGTTTCAAGCGAAACGGGGTCCTGAGAAACTCTGAGGATTTCACGAACCTTATCCACGGGCATATCAAGCTCCAATGCAATATCTTCAGTTGAGGGTTCTTTGCCGTTCTTGTGAAGAAGCTGACTCTGGGTCTTTTTTACCTTATTGATTGTTTCAACCATATGAACGGGGATACGGATTGTTCTCGCCTGGTCGGCGATAGCTCTTGTGATAGCCTGTCTTATCCACCAGGTTGCATAGGTTGAGAACTTGAAGCCCTTGGTATAGTCGAACTTATCAACAGCTTTTATTAGACCGAGGTTGCCTTCCTGAATAAGGTCAAGGAACTGCATTCCTCTGCCGACATATCTTTTTGCAATGCTGACAACAAGGCGGAGGTTTGCTTCCGCAAGACGCTGCTTTGCCTTCTGGTCATCATCTGCAATTCTGATTGCAAGCTCAATTTCCTCTTCGGGGGTAAGCAGAGGGACTCTGCCTATTTCCTTAAGATAAACCTTAACGGGGTCATCGACATTCGAAGCCTTATCATCTCCGCCGCCGAGATCAATCGATTTGGGAATATCCACGTCGAAATTTTCAATTGCGGCGTTGGAAAGGTCGTCAACAATCTCGATATTATTGCTTTCAAGCGTTTCATAAAGCTTATCAAGCTCTTCGATATCAAGATCCATCTCGATTATTGCGGCATCGATTTCCTGAGTTGTCAGCTTACCTGCCGCCTTACCTTTTTCCACCAACACTTTGAACGGGGTCTTCTTCTCGTTTCCTTCCATAAATCTCACATCCTAAAATATATTTTTATTTTTTCTTGAACAAACTTAAATATGCTTCGTCACTCATAGATGTTGCATCCGTTATTTTCGGAGTTGACTTGTCCATAAGCACCGAAATGCAGTCCTCACACTCTTTCAGCGTATTGCTCAGGCTGTCGGACTGATGAAAAATTCTTGTTACCGAATCCATTTCTTCGGGCGTGAAGTCTGCCGAAAACAAACTCAGACCCGGCTCAAGTCCCGCATCAAGACCTCTTTCAAGACATTCCATAATGCGTTTGTTGAACGCGGTAATGAAGCTTTCGTGGCTTATTTTGCCTTTCAGTTTAAAGTAGAAATCGGGGTTACGCAAAAACGATGCTATCAGCGTTTCCTCCGCCTTTGCCGCTCTGAGATTTCCCGCTCTTTCGGGATTGTTTTTATCTTCAAAGCTTTTTGCAAGCATAGCCTCGGTCTGCTGACGCCTTTTGGCTTCATCTGCTTTTCTGAGCTTCGACGCAGCCGCGGTTATCTGAGCTTTTATGCTTTCAACACTTACACCAAGCTCATTCGAAAGCCTTGTTGCGTAAATTTCACGCTCAATGCTTCCGCAACCCGCAAGCACCTGAGATGCCGCCATAAGGAATCTCAATTTACCGTCGTCGGTTGCAAGGTTATATTTATTGCGCTCTTCAAGAAGCTTGTATTCGGTTTTATTAGCCGCTTCCTTAAGGAGGTCTGCAAATCTTTCTTTGCCGTGTTTTCTGATTATTTCATCGGCATCCTTGCCGCCCGCCATACTCACAACACGAAGCTTCATCCCCGTTTTACCGAGCACACCGAGCGCCTTTGCCGTTGCCGCCTTGCCCGCTTCATCATTATCATAGCAGATAATGATTTCATCGGCATAGCGTGAAAGCAGATTCGCCTGCTCGCTTGTGAATGCCGTGCCGAGGCAGGCAATCGCATTTGAGAATCCCGCCTGATGAAGAGCTATAACATCCATATAGCCTTCAACAAGAATCAGCTTGCCTTCGTTTGCATTTTTCGCAAAATTAAGAGCAAAAACTCCGTTGCTTTTCTTGTATACAAGAGTATCCGAAGTGTTTATGTATTTGGGTTTTGAGTCATCCATAACACGTCCGCCGAAAGCAATGACATTGCCCCGAAGGTCGATTATTGGAAACATAACCCTGTTTCTGAAGTTATCGTAAAAATTAGTCTTTCCGTCCTTATCCGACCGCCTTGCAAGGTTTGCAAGCACAAGCTCGTGCTCCGTAAACCCCTTGGATTTCATATGATTTATCAAGGCTCGCCATTCGTTGGGTGCATAACCCAGACCGAATTTGCGTATCGTATTCGGCGAAAGCCCTCTTTTTAGGAAGTAATCGAGCGCATCTTTATTTTTTGGGTCGTTGAGGCAGGTGTTAAAAAATCTTGCCGCCTCACGGTTTGCCTCAAGAAGCCGCCTTCTCTGCTTTGAAAGAGTGTCGTCATACCCGTCCTCGGGCATCGCAACTCCCGCCATCTGCGCAACAAGCTTGACCGCTTCAATATAATCAAGGTTTTCCATCCTGCGCACAAAGGTTATAACATCTCCGCCTGCGCCGCAGCCGAAGCAGTAAAAAGAATTGCTCTCGGGATAAACGGTAAAGGAAGGGGTTTTTTCGTTATGAAACGGGCAAAGACCGACAAGATTTTTGCCTCTGCGTTTAAGACTTATGTTAGCGGAGATAACAGACTCAATATCAACCTTATCCTGCAGCTCCTGAATAAATCTTTCGCTTATTTTCATCAAATCCCCTCCTTCACGAATTATTTTTTCTTGATCAGCAGCACAACAAGCGCCGCAACGCCTGCCGCAAATGCTCCGCAAACCATCGCAAGAGGCAATGTTGCCTTGTTTTTCTCTTCGGTCTGAATCTCAGTTTGTTCTTCAGACGTGTAATGCGGAGATTCGGTTTGCTGTGTTGTATAAATATATGTATAGTAAACCACAGTCGTTGTTTCCTCAACCGTTGTTGAAACGGATGCTGTTGTTACGGGAATCGTTGTAGTCGGCTTGGTCGTTGTGGGTTTTGCGGTTGTGGTTATCTTCTTTGTTGTTGTCGGTTTTTGCGTTGTGATTGGTTTCGTTGTTGTGACCGCTTTTGTTGTGGTTGGTTTTTCTGTTGTTGGGGAAGCAGTGGTCGGAGTTGATGTTGTTTCAGTCTTTTTTTCGGTTGTCGAAGCTTCGGTCTGCGAAGGCCTGTCCGCACCGTCCGTACGCACGGCTCTGAACATCACATATGAATCCGACGGATATTTCAGCCTGCGGTTAACACCCGCGCAGCCGTTATAAATAACATTCTGCTCAAACAGAACAAGATAACCGTTTTCATAATATTTGACTATCGCCCAATGGTCGCCGCCTCTGCCGCGCATTTCTGCCGAAACAAAAACAACGTCACCCGCCTTGGGAAAATCGGGAGTGACCAGCTTATAGCCGGGAGTGTTTATCCTGAAACGGGGTTCACTGCTTCTGATTTCAACATCAAGACCCAGAGCCTCTCTGTAAAATCTTTCAACAACCTCGCCGCAATGATAAACGGAATTTCCCGTTTCGTTGTAATAGGCTTTGACACCCATAAACGTATCTGCAACAAAATTCTGACCTTTTATTTCCACCCAGCTTCCCGACTGTATGTCGTCATACCAGTCGGCAAACGCCTTCGGCACCGCTCCGCTGACAATCAGAATCACCGCGCACAGCAAAACAACTGCCGTTTTTTTAAAATTCATTAATTAACTATACCTCCGGTATCAAAGGAAAACATCGTTGATTTCGCTCCACGCTTTCGGGACGTAAAGCTCGTTGAACACCCTGACGGCGTATCTGTCGGTCATACCTGCGATAAAATCGCACGCTGCTGTCTGTACACCGTCTTTTTCGGCAATCGCCTTGAACTGCCCCGGCAGCTCTTCGGGTTTCTCAACGAAATGCATATAGAGCTTCTGAATCATTTCAACCGCTTTTTTCTCCTCGCTCTTGCAAGCAGGGTTGGTATACACCTTTTCAAACATAAAGCTGTGAAGCTCATCAAAAACCTGCTGGATTCCTTTTTCAAGCAATATATCCTCATCGCTGTTTTCGATACAGCTGAGAACAAGAGTGTTGATTCTTGCGCTCTTTGAGTGACCGAGCGCATTCCGTATTGCAAGAGGAATGTCCTCTTCGCACATAATGCCCGCTATCGTGGCATCGTCTATATCATGATTTATGTAAGCAATTCTGTCTGCAAGACGAACGACTCTGCCTTCAAGAGTTGCCGCCTGCTCGCCGTTTGTGTGGCGTTCAATTCCGTTCCGCACTTCAAAAGTGAGGTTAAGACCTCTGCCGTCTTTTTCAAGAACATCAACAACACGCATACTCTGCGCATAATGCTTGAAGCCGTTGGGCGAAACAGCATTGAGCGCTCTTTCGCCTGCGTGGCCGAAGGGAGTGTGACCGAGGTCGTGACCGAGAGCGATGGCTTCGGTCAGGTCGCCGTTAAGCATAAGCGCGCTCGAAATAGTCCTTGCTATCTGCGACACTTCAAGGGTGTGAGTCAGACGTGTTCTGTAGTAATCGCCTTCGGGTGAAAGAAAAACCTGGGTTTTGTGCTTAAGGCGTCTGAAAGAGCTGCAGTGAATAATTCTGTCCCTGTCGCGCTGAAAAGCGGTTCTGACGGGACATTCATCCTCTTCGCGCAGTCTGCCTCTGCTCTCGGATGCGAAAGCCGCACGCGGAGAAAGAATCTCTTTTTCTTTTGCACAAGCCATTTCACGAATGGTATTATTCATAGATATCCACCCCTTCATAATACAAATACGGCATTATTCGGTCGATTCCTGCAAGAAAAATGTGAACTTTTTGTTAACAAAATTGTTTTTATTATATATTTAATCAATGTCCGCAAAAAACTCCTCGGTTTTTTCCGCTTTATATCTTCCGTTGCTCACATCAATGAGCTTTGCGTTGAATCCGTCGATAATTTCAAGCGGCATTCTGAAAATAAGAGTAACGTTATCCTCAAATATTGTATCCTCAATCACTCCGCCGCTTTCGGGCACAAGTGATGAAAGCTTGCCGTAGAAATAGTAATCACAGGTCACCTTAAGACGTGCGCACATCGCTCTTGTAACAATTCCTCCCGCCGCAACCGCAATTGATGCGGAATGCGAATAGGCTCTCACCAGTCCGCCCGCGCCGAGCATAATGCCGCCGAAATAGCGTGTAACAACAACCGCACAGTCGGTAACACCCGATTTTTCAAGTACATCAAGCACGGGAATACCTGCCGTACCCTGAGGCTCGCCGTCATCCGAATAACGCTTAACACCCGTTTCTCTGATGATGTAAGCATAAACATTATGGGTCGCATCCCAATGCTTTTTACTGACGGTCTGAATGAATTCAAGCGCCTGCTCCTGAGTTGTGACAGGCATAATATGCCCGATGAATCGGGATTTTTTTACAATATATTCATCGCTCGAAGCGGTTCTTATCGTCTTATAGCTGTTCAGAGAAATCACCTCAAAAGCAAAGCGGTACAAAACATAATTTGCACCGCCTGATTTGCTTATTATTTGTTATTGAGATTGAAACGCTTATTGAAGCGATCAACACGTCCGCCGGTATCAACAAGCTTCTGCTTACCGGTAAAGAACGGATGGCACTTTGAGCAGATATCAACACGAAGATTTTCCTTTGTTGAACCTGTTGCGATAACCTCACCGCAAGCGCAGCGGAACTCTGTCTGTTCGTACTTGGGATGGAGTCCTTCCTTCATTTAATGTCACCTCTTTCGGTATATCCATATACATAACGGAGCAATTTTATCATAACGCAAGCAAAATTGCAAGTGTTTTTTTAAATTTTTTTATTCTTGGCAAATTTCAATAGTTTTTCCGAGCGAAAACGAATATATTACTGTCTGTTTAACGGGCAAACCGATAACTTCGGACAAGCATCGGCGGTAAACCGAAAGCTGCTCTCTGTAATGTGCAACAAGCTCGGATTCATCCGAAGCTCTGTCCGTTTTGAAGTCGATGATAACAAGTTCACCGTTTTCTTCAAACGCACAGTCGGCAACACCCTCGATGATAACAGATTCTCCCTTTGCATCCTCTTCGGGTATATCGGGATTCATTTCACCAAGCGGAAGCGCAACGGTGAATGCGTATTCCTTATACACCTTATCCGCATCGAGAATTCTTTTCGCGAGCTCACTTCCGAAGAACAGCGATATCGCCTTTTTATCAACTACCTTTGCTTCGGTTTCGGTCAGCATACCGTTTCCAACCAATCGTTCAAGCTCTTTTTCAACATTTTCGCCTGCCGACACATAATCCGCATACTGCATAAATCTGTGGGTTGCCGTGCCTCTTTGAGCGGGAGTGAGTCTGTCCTTGCTGACAAAAGCGGGTCTGCGTGAAGCAAAGAAATCTCCGCCGATACCCTCCGCATCAAGCTTTGACGCAATTCTCTTGGCAACAATACCTTCAAGAGATGCATAGGGATAAACATAACCCAATCTTTTCTTGATTTCGGCAACTGTTTCGGGGTCTGATTCGGCACATACCGTTTCTTCGGCTTTTTTCGTTTCTTCAAATTTATCGGAAATTATCTTTGTTTCAAGCGGAGTATCGCACTTTATTGCAATCGATGCCGAAACACCCGCAGCGTTTCTTAATGCGTGTGCATCGGGATGTCTTATCAATGCGGAAAGAATGCATTTCGCATAGCTTGAAAAACCGATAACCGTAAACGGGTCGATGAGCATATCCTCCCTGACGTTTGCGGCAATTCTCGAAAGCTCCTTTGACCAATCGGGTGCGGAAGCAAGAATCACCAGCTTTTCCTTGGGTCTGGTGAGTGCAACATAAAGCACGCGAAGCTCCTCGGAATGCTCTGCCTTTGTTATCTCAAGCTTTGCGGCAATTCTCGGGAGAGTATCGAATTTAGCATAACCCGAGCTGTTTTTGATTCCGATTCCGCTTTCGGGAGCAATGAGCAAATCTTCTCTGACGGAAAGCTCGTTATATTTCTTTTCGCACGCGGCAAGGAAGCAAACGGGGAATTCAAGACCCTTGCTCTTGTGGATTGTCATTATCTTAACGGAATCCTCTGTTTCGGATTCAGAACCGCCCGAAGTGATTTTAACTCCGCCTTTTGTTATATTATCAATGTATCTTACAAATCCCGCAACGCCTTTTTTGCCCGTGCTTTCGTATCTTGAAGCAAGGTCGGCAAAGCTGTTAAGATTTGTCCTGCGCTTTGCGCTGTCCTTCATCGTGCTCACAACAGCGCCGTAACCCGTTTCGCTTATCAGCCTTCTTATAAGCTCGCTCGCACTGACAGTCGATGCAAGCCTTCTCATATCCTTTGTTTTTTCAAGGAACAATTCCGCTTTGCTGTTGCCGTTTTCAGCGGCATAAACTACACACTGATAAACCGGGCATTTTCTCTGTGCCGCACGCATAATTGCAAGCTCATCGGGTGTAAATCCGAAAACGGGCGAAAGCAATACCGCTGTAAGAGGTATATCGTCAACGGGATTGTCAATCACCTTAAGCAGAGAAACCATAAACATAACCTCGGGCGAAGAAAGAAAGCTCTCGCCCGCCTCACAGCTTACGGGAATTCCCCTTGCGGTCAGTTCATCGATAAACTCTTTTGAGCATCCCTTTACACTTCGCAGAAGAATACAAAAATCGCCGTAACGTGCCTTTCTCTGCGATTCGCCTTCGGTAAAGGTTGTGCCGTCGGACATCGCTTTTTCAATGTAATCTGCAATATATCTCGCCTGCGCCTCATAGCCGGTTTCGGTTTCAATGAGACAGACCTCGGTATCCGCGCCCTTGCTTTCGGGGTAAGATGCTGCCGCTTCAAGGAATTCGTTTTTATCGTAATCAAGTCCGCCTGCGTCACGACTCATAAGCGAAGAAAAAATGAAGTTGACTATTTCCGTGACACCCTTGCGGCTTCGGAAATTCTTGCCGAGAGTAACCTTTGCGGGGTAATTGCCGTTTTCGTATTCTTCCATCGCATCTCTGCGTGCAAGAAAAATCTCGGGCATAGCCTGACGGAAACGGTAGATGCTCTGCTTGACGTCACCGACCATAAAAAGATTGTTTTCATCCTTTGAAAGAGCGCTGAATATCATATCCTGCGCCTTGTTGACATCCTGATATTCGTCAACCAGAATTTCGGCATAGTTTTCCGCAAGCTGAAGTGCAAGCGGAGTTTTCACATAGCCGTCATCCGTCGGCTCAACAAGAAGCTCAAGCGCCATATGAAGCGTGTCGGAAAAATCCGCGCCGTTTTCTTCTCTCTTGAGCCTTTTGAATTCATCCGCATATTTTATAACGGCATCAACAAGCTCCGAAATAATCGGCGAAAGTCTTTCAACATCATCCTTGTGTTCCTTTTCGCTTATGCGGACATAGGATGAAATATCGGCAAAACGTTTTTTATAAGTATCTCTTGCACCCTTGCATATATCCTTAAGCTCGCCCGCATAGCCTTTCGGTGCAGTTGCTATTCTTGAAAATGCGGAATCCGCAACACAAGCCGAAAAATCATCCCACGAAGCATCGTGCAAAGAATCGAGAACCCTCTCAAACATTGCTCTGTCATCCTCGAAAGTGGGTCTGTATTTTGCCTCAAGCTCAGGCTCATCCGCAAGCAGACGGATGCAATGCACCGCATCGGAAATGCAGGCATTAATGCTTTTTTTGACGTAACCGAGAATGATTTCTCCCCACGCACTTTCTTTTATCGGTTTCGGGTTGCTGAACTCCGATGCAAGTGATTTCAGCCATTTTTCGGGGAAGGGGTATGCACGTGAAAGCTCATAAAGCTTCAGAATCGCATCAATCAGTTTTTTATCGTCTTTTTTATCGCTGATAAGCTCGCAGAGATTAACAAAGCTTTCAGACGATTCCGCATAGAGTGAATCCGCAACGGCAGACACCGCACGATTTCTGAGCAAGCCGAGCTTGCCTTCGTCAAGCAAAGCGAAATCGGGTGCAATGCCGAGTGAATGAAAATTCTCTCTGACAAGACCGATACAGAATGAGTCAATTGTACAGATATTCGCAAACGGAAGCATAAGCTGCTGACGACGCAGACGCTTATCCGAAGGATTGAGTGCGATTTTTTTGCCGATGGCGGCGTGAATTTTGTCCTTCATCTGTGCCGCGGCGGCATTGGTGAAGGTTACAATCAGCATATTTTCAACTCCGCAGGGATTCTCCGCATCGCAGATACGCTGAATCACTCTTTCAACAAGCACAGCGGTTTTGCCCGAGCCTGCCGCCGCACTGACAAGAAGAGTGCCCTTTCTGGCATCAATTGCTTTTTGCTGGTCAGCTGTCCACTTCATCACTCTCATCTCCTTCCGTCAGAATTTTTATTACCTCGTCGGTCTTGCAGTCATTAAGCTCCCTGACGGGTATATTTTCCTCATAAGAACAAACAGATTTATAATCACAGTATTCGCATACTTTTTCATAGCTCTTGCCGTAAGCGGGGATTGCGGTAATTTCGCCCGAATGCAAGGCATCCGCCATTTCGGTGAGAATCGCATCCGCCTTTTCTTTGAGCTTGCCGAGCTGTTCAAGTCCGATAAGCGAACCCGAAAATTCGCCGCCCTTGAACCTTGCGGGCACAAAAAGTCCGCTCTTCGTTTCATCCATAGCGGTTATTACATCGGGGTCATTGAGAATAATACCGTTCATACGGCATTTCTTCTGCCTTTCGGCATCTATCTCTTCATCTGTGAGGCTTCTGTCTGCCGATATGAGCGGAGAATTCGCGGGATAATAGAGCACGCCTGCGGGAGTAAATTCGCCGTATTTTTTCGCCCCGTTCTGCCATAAGGTGAACAGATAAATGAACATCTGCATATTCAGACCCTGAACAACATCGCTGAGCGCAAACTCCTTGCCCGACGACTTATAATCCACAACTCTTATATATTTTCCGCCGTTGACAGTTGCTTCGTCAACTCTGTCAATCGCTCCGGAAATGATAATTCTTCCGTTTTGTGTTTTCACTTCGTAGGGCGGAATTTCACCATCCGTGCCGATTTTCAGTTCAAAGTCAACGGGAGTAAAACTGCTCAGCGAAAGCTCTTTTATGAGTCTTTGCGCAACATCGCAGATTGAGATAATAAGCTTGTTGAAAAGATAAACAAATCTTTCACTTTGGTTTGCACCGTCAAGGCGGCTCATAAGATACTCTTCAAGCAGACTGCCGAAAAATTCCATAAGCTCTTTTCTGCTCATTTCAACAAGCTCGGGTTTTCCGAATTTTATGAGAAGTTGTTCAAGAGCATAATGGATAACATTGCCTCTCTGCATCGGGTCAAGCTCCGCAACCTTGCGGGGCATCGCTTTTATTCCGTAGCGGCAGAAATAGGCAAACGGACATTTATAGTAGCTTTCAACTCTTGAAGCGGAAATGAACATATCCTTGCCGAAAAGGGTCACCGCGGCATTTTTATCCTCAATTTTGAAATCACGGATACCCGATGCACGGTCAAGGGCTGCGATTCTGCCCTCAAATTCGGCATCACCGCTGAAATATTCCGCAAGGGAAGCGTAAAGCTCATTCGATTCTCTTTTGTTTTTTGCGAGCTGTTCAAACGCAAGCTCTTTGCCTTCAATAAAGTACATTCCGCTCTGCTCATACGCCATAACTTCATTGCATCGAGGGAACAAAGCCTTGATTTTAGTGTAAAGCTCCGAGGGGGAGAGTGACTCGCCCTTGGCATTCTTTTCGGGGCAGCAGACATAGAGTCTGTCCGACGCACAGCAGAAGGCATTATACGCAATCAGCTTTTCTTCGGCAAGCTTATATTCTCCGAAATCTGAAAGACCGATTCCCATTTCGCTCATTCTGCGGCGGTCTTTATCCGTCAATGCATTTCCCGATGAAGGCACGGCGGGAAAAACGCCGTTGTTTGCACCTGCAATAAACACAACCTTCGGTGCAACGGTGCGGATTCTGTCCGCAGAGCCGATTGTTATTTCGTCAAGACCCTGCGGCAGACTGCCGACAGTCTGCACGCCGAGCATAAGCTCCAGCATATCCGCAACCTCGGAGGCGGTAACGCTTCTGCCTCTGAGGAGAGTTTCAAGGCTGTCAAGCAGGTCAATGACGGTATTCCACATACGTTCAAGCTCAAGGGCAAGACCCGTTTCACCCTGACCTTCAAGCGAGCGTGCAAGGCTTCTTATGTTATCGGAAGCGCCGACTCTTTCAAGGAATTCAAAAATCGCCTTTGCCGCACCTTCTCCGTCGGTGTCGCGGAGATTTTCTCTGAGAGAATAAAGCGGTGCAACGATTTTTTTGCGTACGGAGTTGAGATATTCAAGCTCCTTCTGCTCGTTTTCACCGAATTCTTCTCCAAATCCGTTGGGGTTACGTTCAAAATCCTTCAGCCACTCCGAGCCGTTTATATTCCAGAGATACGCATAGTTTTCAACATCCGATATCTCCTGCGTATCAAATCCCGCAAGACCCGTTTTGAGGCATCGCATAAGAGTTTCGGTGTCGAATCCCGACGATGCAATGCTTACCGCACTGCTTACAAGATTGACAACGGGCGATACATCAACGGGCTGACGGCTGTCCTCAAAAACGGAAATGCCGCACTTTTTGAGTGCACTTCTGAGTAAAGGCTCGTACGCCGTGCTGTCACGCGCGATAACGGCAATATCCCTGCATCTGTAACCGTTTTCTCTGATTAATTTTTTTGCCGTGCAGGCAATATATTCGCATTCTTCATATATGTCCGATGCTTTGCAAAGCGTGATTGCTCCGCTCTCATCCTCGTAAACATTCGGCGAGGGTGAGAAAAGCTCTTTTTCAAGCGCAAAAAGCTCGGGAGAATTATATTTTGAAAATTGGGGCGGAAAATTATTGAACTTGCTTCTCATTGAAAGATATTGCGGCTTCGCAACGGGCACTCCGTTTTTATTTGCGATTTCAATAAGCCTTTTGGCAGTCCTTTTTGTATGTGCAAACAAATCTGTTTCGTCATCATCATTTTTGAGATTATCCGTGCAGAGGGTAACATAGACCGCTGTTGATTTTTTCATCATTTCGGAGATTACCTTATATTCCTGCGCAGTAAAGCCTCTGAAAGCATCAATAAAAACAAGCCTGCCCTTGAAATAATCGCTGTCAGGCATAACTTCATAAAGCTCCGTAAGAAGGTCGTCGGGATTGAAATAGCTGTCTTTGGTCAACGCATCATACGCATCAAGCACGGTCACAATATCCGTAAGCTTCATTTTGAGAAGGCTGTTTTCCTCCGTTGCAAGTGCGAGGCGCACCGCATCGCCCGAAACCGCATTCTGCTTGAATTCCGACGAAAGTGCAACAAAATCAGATATTACCGACTTTCTTGCGGTGTGATTTCCGTAAAGCGCAAGCTTATCCTTTACGCTTTCAAGCGCCATTCTCATCAGCACCGCCTTTGCGGAATCGTCAAGCCTTCTGCGCTCGTGAAACGCGGGCTTGCCCACAAGCTTTTCGCCGAGGCTCGTGAAGCTCAGCACGTCAATATCCGCCATTGCTTTTGCGCCAATTCGTTCAAGCATAATTTTTTCGCTCATAAACGAAAACTGCTCAGGCACAATGAGAGTCAGCTTTTTATGTCCGCACGACGAAAACTGACCGACAAGGTTCATTATATGAGTTGTTTTTCCTCCGCCCTGCGAAGCAAGAATAAGATAGAGCATAATAATTCTCCGTTTTAAAAATATAATTGTATTATAGCACAAGTTATTGTTTTTGTCAGTATTTATTTTACTTCATTTGGAGAGTCAAAAAACGGACATCTGACCGATTTTCTTCGTTTTCGGGCGTTTTAAGTACTGAATTTATCAATTTCCCTCGCTTTTCTGTCCTGATTTGTTCCGCACGCAACACCATCTGTTTTGTGATTGACTTCGGATTGTTGACATAAAATTTTTATTGTTGTATAATAAATGCACTATTTTGAAATTCGAAAGGAGCAAATCCATAATGGATGACCCCGGCCCCGCGATTCAGTTGGCGGCATCGGCAGCAGCCGAAGCATCAACAGACCCTCTCTCTATCATTCCGAAAGTACTGCTTCTGTTTGTACTTATCATTGTTAATGCATTCTTTGCGATGAGCGAAATAGCAATCATCTCGCTTAACGACACAAAGATGCAAAGACTTGCCGAAGAGGGCAATAAAAAAGCAAAACAGATTGTTAAACTTACCGAAAATTCCAGCAGATTCCTCTCAACCATCCAGATAGGCGTTACTCTTGCGGGCTTCCTTACCTCGGCTTCAGCTTCTCAGAACTTTGCCGAAATGCTCACAAACGCTCTGATGAAAACACCCGTTGCCCAGATCGGCTACGGAGTTATCAACGGCGTATCGGTTGTGCTTATCACAATCATCACCTCATATTTCTCGCTTGTTCTCGGCGAGCTTGCTCCCAAGAGAATCGGTATGCAGATTCCCGAGAAGATAGCATTCAGGGTTGTCGGAATTCTGAATTTTGTTGCATCGGCAACAAAACCGTTTGTAAAAGTTCTTTCGCTTTCAACCAACGCAATCGTGCGTCTTTTCGGCTTTGATCCCAACGCAGACGAAGAAGAAGTCACCGAAGAAGAAATCCGTATGATGGTTGATGTCGGCGGTGAAAAAGGCGTTATCGAAGATGCTCAGAAAGAAATGATTGACAACATCTTCGAATTTGACGACCTTGACGCAGGCGACATTATGACCCACAGAACGGAAATGACCGCTATTGAAGTTTCACGTTCGCTTGAAGAGGTTGCCGAGCTTGCGGTTGAAAACGGATATTCGAGAATCCCCGTTTACGAAGATGACCCCGACAGCATCGTCGGCGTGCTTTATGCAAAAGACCTTCTCAAATATGTCGGCCATAACATCCCCTCGGATTTAACAATCAGCGATGTTATGCGAAAAGCGCTCTATGTTCCCGAAACACAGAACTGCGGCGATTTGTTCAACGCAATGAACGAAAGCCGCACACAGTTTGCGGTTGTTGTTGACGAATACGGCGGCACGGCAGGTATAGTTACTCTCGAGGATGTGCTTGAATCCATCGTAGGCAATATCCAGGATGAATATGACGACGAAGAAGAAGAGATTACGCAGATAAACGAAACAACATTCACCATCGACGGCACAACAGACCTTGATGAGGTTGACGAACTTGTCGGCGTTGAGCTTCCCGAAGGCGATTACGACACTCTCGGCGGCTTTGTTATCAGCCTTCTCGGCTATCTTCCGAGCGAAGTCGGCGATGAACCCATTATTGCGGAATATAAGAATCTTCGATTCACCGTTCTTTCAATCGATGAGCGCCGCATAGACGAAATAAAAGTTGAAATTCTTCCCGAACCCGAAAAAGATGAGGATGAAGAAGACAAAGAATAAACCTCAACGGGTTACGGCGTAGGCTGTAACCCGTTTTTTTACGGAGAATAAAATTATGAAAAAGATAAACGTTATTCCCCTGCCCAACAAAATAACTTATCTTGGCGGAGAAGCTGAAATTTCCGCTCCCGAAACCTCGGTCTGCGGCAGCCTTGGCGAAGAAGAATATATTTTGACCGTCGAAGAAAGCGGCACAAAGCTTGTCGGCGGCTCGGAGAAAGCAATTTTCTACGGCATACAGACTCTCCGCCAGCTCGGCAAATCCTGTCCCTGCGTCAGAATTGAGGATAAACCCGCATTCCCTTACAGAGGCTTTATGCTCGATACGGTGCGCCATATTTTTTCAATCGAGGATATAAAAAAGCTCATCGATGCCGCCGCAAGCGTGAAAATGAACGTTATGCACTGGCATCTGACCGATGACCAGGGATTCAGACTCTTTTCGTCACGCAGACCCGAGGCAACAGAAAAAGGCTCGGTGCGTGAAAAGTCATCCTTCGGAAAGCTTAAGGAAAGCGGCAGCTACGGCGGTTATTTCACTCCCGAAGAAATGAAAGAGATTGTTGACTACTGCGCCGAAAGATACATAACGGTTATCCCCGAATTTGATATTCCGGGCCACACAAGCGCCCTGCTCCACGCATACCCTCATCTTTCCTGCACGGGCGGTCCGATTGATGTAAAGACTCACCAGGGCATATTCGACGATATCCTTTGCGCAGGCAAGGACGAAACATTTGATGTTGTTTTTGACATTCTTTCGGATATTATTGAAATCTTCCCGTCGGAATATATTCATATCGGTGGCGATGAGGCTCCGAAAAAACGCTGGAAAGTCTGCCCCGACTGCCAAAAAAGAATTGTCGCCGAGGGACTTAAGAACGAGGAAGATCTTCAGGGATGGTTCACAAACAAGGTGGTTGAATTCCTTGAAAGCAAGGGCAGAAAATCCGTTGTATGGAACGAAAGCCTAAGAAGCGGACTTGTTGAAAACGCGCTTGTACAGATGTGGATGGACAGAAAAAAGGATTCCGTGGCATACGCAAACAATGGCGGAAAAATCATCGTTTCCGATTTCTACCACTACTACTGCGATTATCCCTACGGTATGACACCGCTTGCAAAAACATATAATTTCAACCCGATTCTCAAGGGAATCAAGAACAAAGATTCCGTTGTCGGTGTTGAAGCGCCGATATGGACTGAATACATAAATAATTTTGAGCACCTCTGCTTTATGTTCTTCCCGAGATTCACCGCCGTTGCGGAAACGGGATGGACCGAAAAGAAAAATAAAAATGCCGACGATTTCTGCCGACGCTTCGAAAAATATTCGGATTTTCTTTCGGAAATCGGAATAAAACCCGCGCCTTCTTCGGAATGGAATCCGTCACCGCTGAAAAGCCTTAAGGTGGTTTCATTCCTTCTCGGACTTCTTGACAGAGATTAAAAAAAGCCGACACAAAAACGTGTCGGCTTTTTTCGGTGAATTTCTGATTTTTGTAAAAAAACTGAGCAAAATGAATTCAGAGGTGATTTTTTTGAATTCATTGTGGAGTGCCACGGCAAAAAGCGGTAATTTCCCTGTGCTTCGGGGAGATTTAGAGACGGATGTTGTGATTGTAGGCGGAGGTCTTGCAGGACTTTTATGTCTTAAAGAACTGACGGACAGAGGTGTGGACTGCATTCTGCTTGAGGCTAAAAGCATCGGCTCGGGAACAACTGAAAACACAACCGCAAAAATAACATTTCAGCACGGCATTATTTACGATAAGCTTATAAAAAGTATCGGCACGGAGAAAGCACATCAATATCTTACGGCAAACAGAAAAGCTCTTGAAAAATTCCGGGAAATGTCGAAGAATTTCCCTTGTGATTTCGAAGAAAAGGATGCATATATTTATTCGGGAACAGACCGCAGAAAAATAGAAAACGAGATAAGAGCATATGAAAAACTGGGTGTTCAGGCACAGTTTGTTTCGGATATTCCGTTACCCGTGGAGTGCGTCGGAGCAGTAAAAGTCAGCGGGCAGGCTCAGTTTCATCCTCTTGAATTTATGTTTTCTGTTGCAAAAGAACTGAAAATATATGAAAACTCAAAAGTTTTGGAGTTCCTGCCGAAAAAAGTGCGTTGCTCGGGCGGCAGTGTGACGGCAGAAAAAATAATTGTCGCAACACATTTTCCGATAATAAACAAGCACGGCGGATTTCCGCTGAAATTATATCAGCACCGTTCCTATGTTATTGCCGCAAAAGATGCCCCCGATGTAAACGGAATGTATCGTGAGGATACGGAAAACGGACTTTCATTCAGAAATCATAAAAATTATCTTCTCATAGGCGGCGGTGACCACAGAACGGGTAAAAATGGCGGCGGATATAAAGTTCCGGAAAACTTCTGCAGGGATAATTTCCCCGACGCCGAAATCGATTACCGCTTTGCCACGCAGGACTGCATAAGTCTTGACGGCATTCCCTATATCGGAAAATATGCCGAAGATGCCAAAGATATCTATGTGGCTACGGGCTTCAATAAATGGGGAATGACTTCTTCAATGGTTGCCGCCGAAATTTTAAGTGATATGGTAACGGGTGTGAAAAATCCTTATTCCGATGTGTTTTATCCCTCCCGCCCGGTTCTTCATCCGAAACTTTTTTCAAATATATTCCATTCCGTTATGGGAATAATTACCCCCACTGTTCCCAGATGCCCCCATCTCGGCTGTGCTCTGAAGTATAACAAAGAGGAACATTCCTGGGATTGCCCCTGCCACGGTTCAAGATTTACCGAAAACGGTGAACTCACAGATAATCCCGCAACAGGCGACCTGAAGAAAAAAAGATAGCGTTGTGTCATCATAACACAACGCCTTTTCTTTTTACTTTCTATTTATTCTGCCTACATAAGCGAAGGCTTCGAGAACCGCAACAACGGAGATGAATCCGCAGCTGAGAATCAGCGACCATCCGAGGTCTATTGTGCCGGATTTGAGCTGGTCAATGATTACTTCCCAGGAAACAAGATAAATCGCACATTCAAGAGCGATAAGTGACAGGATGTGGAGTCCCTTGACCTTTTTGCCGCCGATGAGTGCAGAGTCAATCGCAATAAACGCCGCAGTCAGTATGAACATTGGCAGGATGAACTCGGGCAGCCAGTCAAACCAATCGGTTTTACTCAATATGTAATAAACATAACCGGTAATAGAGCCGAAGCAGATGAGCGCCGTAACGGCAGGCGGTGTTATTCTCAGAACGGGAAGAACCGAAATAACCCAGGTAACGAGCAACGCGCCTACAACATAGCCGAACCAATAATCGTACTTATCGAATGCAACGTCAACAGCAATACAGATTGCCGCAGGGAAAACGAGAAATGCCGTAAAGAGAGCGGCATAGCTCTTTGACATCTTTCCGGGAGCTTTAAAAAATTTGAATTTGTTGGATTCGGGCTGAACCGGATTAACCTCAACGGGATTGCAGTTGGGGCAGACCGTTGTTCCGTCAGGTATCTTGTTTCCGCAATTAGAACAATACATATCTTATCCTCCTTGTGTTTGTAACAACATTATACAATTCACAAAAGCAAAAATCAATAATAAAATGAAAATTGACAAACAATTAATAGTGTTGTAATATATATTGGTTAAAAATCAATGGCAACAGTTTCGAAAGGACTTGTTATATATGGCAATTTTCAGACCGTTCAAGGCAATACGCCCTCTTGCGGAATATGCAGATAAGGTTGCGGCACTCCCCTATGATGTTATGAACAGCGCAGAAGCCGCAAAAATGGTTGAGGGTAATCCGTATTCATTTCTTCACGTTGACAAAGCGGAAATCGACCTCCCCGAAGGCACCGACCTTTATTCCGAGCAGGTTTACCTCAAGGCGAAGGAAAATCTTGATAAGCTTGTCAGCGACGGCATCTGCAAGCAGGACGAAGAAAACAGATTTTATATATATCGCCAGATTATGAACGGCAGAAGTCAGACAGGGCTTGTCGGCTGTGTTTCGATTGACGATTATATCAACAACATCATCAAAAAACACGAGCACACAAGAGCCGATAAGGAAGCCGACAGAATAAACCACGTCGATTACTGCGATGCAAACACAGGCCCTATTTTCCTGACCTACCGTCCGCAGACGGAAATTTCCGCAATCGTGTCGGATTGGTGCAATTCACATACACCCGACTGTGATTTTGTGACCGACGACGGAATTGTAAATACCGTATGGGTTATTGACTGCAACGAAATAAACGCAAAAATCTCCGCTCTTTTTAATTCCGTTGATTATCTTTATATCGCCGACGGACACCACAGAGCGGCATCGGCGGTCAAGGTCGGTCTTAAGCGCAGAGAACAGTTTCCCGATTTTAACGGAAGCGAAGAATTCAACTTCTTCCTTGCAGTCCTTTTTGCGTGCGACGAGCTTGAAATTATGGACTATAACCGTGTTATGAAAGATCTGAACGGCAACACACCTGAGCAGTTTATCGAAAAAATCAGCGATAAATTCACTGTTGAGCTTTACGGTGACGGTGCATACAAACCCGAATCGGCTCACACCTTCGGAATGCTTCTCGGCGGAAAGTGGCATAAACTCACCGCAAAAGAAGGTACTTTTGATGCAAATGACCCCGTTGAATCGCTCGATGTTTCAATTCTTCAAAATAATCTTATTTCTCCCGTGCTTGATATTCACGACCCGAGAACGGATAAGAGAATCGATTTCGTCGGCGGAATCAGAGGTCTCGGCGAGCTTGAACGCAGAGCGAGCGAGGATATGTGCCTTGCATTCTCAATGTATCCCACAACTCTTGAAGAGCTTATGGACATTGCCGATGCAGGCAAGATTATGCCTCCCAAATCGACTTGGTTTGAACCGAAGCTTCTCAGCGGTCTTTTTATTCATAAACTTAAATAATATTCATATCCTTTCGGGTAACAATATTCCCGAAAGGATAGTTTTATGAAAGGACAGAATATGATTAAAGTTGCTTTTTTTGATACAAAACCTTATGATAAAATCTATTTTGATGAGCTCAAGGAGCAATACGGCATAGAAATCGAATATTTCGAATCAAAGCTCAGCCCACGCACGGCGGTTATGGCAAGGGATGCAAAAGCGGTCATTGCCTTTGTTAATGACGATGTAAGCAGGGAAACGATATCCGTACTTAAAGAAAACGGCACGGAGATTATCGCGATGCGGTGCGCAGGATATAACAACGTTGACCTTGCGGCGGCAAAAGACGTTATACCCGTGGTCAGAGTGCCCGAATATTCGCCCCACGCCGTTGCCGAACACACACTTGCTTTGCTTCTCACGCTTGTGCGCAAAACACACAAGGCTTATATCAGAACAAGAGATTCCAATTTCAGCCTCAACGGTTTCGTCGGATTCGACCTTCACGGCAAGACTCTCGGCGTCATCGGCACGGGTAAAATCGGAATGGCATTCGTTGAAATCTGCCGCGGTCTCGGTATGAATATCATCGCATACGACCCCTATCCTTCGCAGGGATATCTCGAATATGTTCCGCTTGAAGAGCTTTTTGCACGCTCCGATGTCATTTCACTTCATTGTCCCCTCACAAGCGAAACCTACCACATCATCAACGGATATTCTCTGAAAATGATGAAAGACAAGGTTTATATTATCAACACATCAAGAGGAGCTCTGATTGATACGGAAGCACTGATTGACGGCATCAAAAGCGGCAAGGTCGGCGGTGCGGGTCTTGATGTTTACGAGGAAGAAAGCGAATTCTTCTATGAAGATTTATCCGAAACAATTCTTAAGGACGATGTGCTTTCAAGGCTCATTATGATGCCCAACGTGCTCATCACTTCACATCAGGCATTTCTGACTCACGAAGCATTGCGACGAATCGCCGAAATAACGCTCGGCAACCTCAGAAGCTTCTTCGACGGTCAGTCGCTTGAAAACGAGATTGTCACAAAGAAAAAGATTATCGTATAAAATATTTATCATTAATATATCATTTTGCACAAAGCAAATATAAAGTCAAGAAAATATTGTATAATATGTGCCAATAATTCCATAATATGCAAAATTCGCTTGACTTTATACATATAAAACCGTATAATTATACACATATCAATTCTCGAGGTACATATTTATGAGCAAAACAAAGATTTTTATTGACGGCAAGGAAGGCACAACGGGTCTGAGGATTTTCGAAAGACTCTCCTGCCGTGACGATATTGAAATAATGACCCTCAGCGAGGAGCTTCGCAAGGACACCGCTGCAAGAAAAGAGGCGCTCAACTCCTGCGACATTGCATTTCTCTGCCTCCCCGATGCGGTGGCAATCGAAGCTGTTTCGCTGATTGAAAACCCCGATGTAAAGGTTATACACGCTTCCACCGCCCACCGCACTCTCCCCGACTGGGCATACGGTTTCCCTGAGCTTTCGGCGGCACATCTTGAAAAAATAAAGAATTCAAAGCGTGTTGCAGTCCCCGGATGCCACGCAAGCGGATTCATAGCCCTTGTTTATCCCCTCATTGCAGCAGGAATCCTGCCTGCCGATGCACTGCTTACCTGCCATTCAATCACAGGCTACAGCGGCGGCGGCAAAAAGATGATTGCTCAGTATGAAAGCGGAAAGAGAGAAGCTTTCCTCAACTCCCCCCGTCAGTACGCACTCACTCAGGAGCATAAGCATCTCAAGGAGATGAAGGCGATAACGGGAATCGATAAAGCTCCCCTTTTCAGCCCCATTGTTGCGGATTATTACAGCGGAATGGCTGTTACCGTTCCGATTTTTAAAGAAAACCTTTGCAATGGTAAGGGTATTTGTGATATAATAGATGCCTACAAAAATGCATACGGCTCGGATTTCGTTAAATACACTGAAGAAACCGGCGATGATGCTATGTTCTGTGCCGAAAAAATGAGCGGTAACGACGGTATGGAAATCCTCGTAAAAGGCAACGAGGACAGAATTCTTCTCCTTGCCCGTTACGATAATCTCGGCAAGGGCGCATCGGGCGCCGCCGTTGAATGTATGAATATACTTATGGGAATCGACCCGAAAACAGGTTTGACCCTTTAATAGTGAAAGGATAATAAAAAATGAAACAAATTCCCGGCGGCATCTGCGCCGCAAAAGGATTCACCGCAAGCGGAGTACATTGCGGTATCAGAAAGAATAAAACAAAAAAAGACCTCGCACTCATTCTCAGCGAGAAAAAGGCGGCAGCGGCTTGTGTTTACACAACAAACCTCGTTAAGGGTGCGCCCATAACGGTAACAAAAAACAACGTTGCCGACGGCTACGCTCAGGCAGTTATCTGCAACAGCGGCAACGCAAATACCTGCAACGCAAACGGCATTGAAATCGCAGAGGAAATGTGTGCTCTCATCTCAAAGGAGCTTGATGTTTCTGCATCCGATATCATCGTTGCTTCAACAGGCGTTATCGGTCAGACGCTTGACATCACACCCATTGCGGAAGGAATCCCCTCTCTCGTAAAGGAGCTTAAAGCAGACAGCGAAGATGCCGCAGCAGCTATTATGACCACCGATACGGTTGAAAAAATCGTTTCATATTCATTTGAAATCGGTGGCAAAGAATGCAGAATCGGCGGTATTGCAAAGGGCTCGGGTATGATTCACCCAAATATGGCAACAATGCTTGTTTTTGTTACAACCGATTGCGCAATTTCCCCCTCAATGCTTCAGAAAGCGCTCAGCGAGGATGTTAAATCCTCATTCAATATGGTCAGCGTTGACGGTGACACATCAACAAACGATATGGTTTCTGTTCTTGCAAACGGTATGGCAAACAATGACGAAATCACTGCAGAGGGTGCGGATTTTGATGAATTCTGCAAGGCTCTCAATGCAGTCACGACTCATCTCTGCCGTATGATTGCTGGCGACGGCGAGGGCGCAACAAAGCTTCTTGAATGCATCGTAACGGGTGCCGCATCAAAAGAAATCGCAGTCACCGTTTCAAAGTCGGTTATCTGCTCATCCCTTTTCAAAGCGGCGATGTTCGGCGCCGATGCAAACTGGGGCAGAGTGCTCTGCGCTATCGGCTACAGTGGCGCTGATGTTGACGTCAACAAGATTGATGTTTCGTTCAAATCGGCAGCAGGTCAGGTTGATGTTTGCGTTAACGGCGCAGGCATCGACTTCTCAGAGGAAATTGCAAAGGAAGTTCTCACAGAGAAAGAAATTCAGGTTCTCATTGAGCTTAACAGCGGCGACTTCTCTGCAACAGCCTGGGGCTGTGACCTGACATATGACTACGTTAAAATCAACGGCGACTACAGAACATAAGAACAACAGAACATAAGGATGTATGGAAATGGAAATCACAAACAATCTCAGGGGTCAGGTGCTTGTTGAAGCCCTTCCCTATATTCAGAAATATTCAAACAAAATCGTTGTTATCAAATACGGCGGCAACGCAATGATTAACGAGGATCTCAAAAATGCCGTTATGGGCGATATCGCACTTCTCTCGCTCATCGGAGTTAAGGTTGTTCTCGTTCACGGCGGCGGGCCCGAAATCAACGATACTCTTGCAAAAATCGGCAAAAAGAGCGAATGGGTTGACGGTCTGCGTGTAACCGACAAGGAAACGGTCGATGTTGTCCAGATGGTGCTTGCGGGCAAGGTTAATAAAAGCCTTGTTGCTCTTCTCGGCAGACTCGGAAGCAAGGCTGTCGGTCTTTGCGGTGCTGACGGTCAGCTTATCAAAGCAAAGGTAAAAGATGAAAGACTCGGCTATGTCGGCGAAATCACCGAAATCAACCCCGAACCGATTCTCGACCTTCTTGAAAAGGGCTATGTTCCCGTTATTTCAACAACCGCTTGCGACGACGACGGAAATATCTACAACATCAATGCCGACACAGCAGCCGCAAAAATTGCAGGAACTCTCAAAGCGGAAAGCTTTATTTCGATGACCGATATCGCAGGCATTCTTCGTGATAAGGATGACCCCTCAACGCTCATTCCGAAGATTTATGTCAGCGATATTCCCCAGCTTGTTCACGAGGGTATTATCTCAGGCGGTATGATTCCGAAAATCGACTGCTGCGGCGAAGCAATCCGCAGAGGCGTTAAGAAGGTATTCATTCTTGACGGAACCGTTCCTCACTCGCTTCTCATTGAAACATTAACCAACGAAGGGCTCGGAACAATGTTCGTTCAGGGTTAAGGAGTAACTGTTATGGCTATTTTCGAAACAGACAAAAATTACATTGCTAATACATATGCACGTTTCCCCGTTGAGCTATCCGAGGGTAACGGCTCTCTGCTCTACGGCGAGGACGACAAGGAATACATCGACCTCGGAAGCGGAATTGCCGTTAACACCTTCGGTGCGGCGGACGATGAATGGGTAGAGGCAGTCACCGTTCAGGCTTCACTTCTCGGTCACACATCAAACCTCTATTACACAAAGCCCTGCGCGGAACTCGCACAGATGCTCTGCGAAAAAACGGGTATGAAGAAGGTTTTCTTCTCGAACTCAGGTGCAGAAGCGAATGAATGCGCAATCAAAGCCGCACGTCTTTGGGCACTCAAAAACAAGGGTGAGGGCAACTCAACCATCATCACCCTCAAAAACAGCTTCCACGGCAGAACAATCACAACCCTTGCCGCAACGGGTCAGGATAACTTCCACACCGATTTCGGACCTTTTACCGAAGGCTTTGTTTATGCGGAAGCAAACAACCTTGAATCCGTAAAAGAGCTTGCAGACGCAAACAACTGCGCCGCAATTATGATGGAAACAATTCAGGGCGAAGGCGGAGTTCTTCCTCTGACGGATGAATTCGTCAAGGGTGTTTTTGAAATTGCAAAAGAAAAAAATATGCTCGTTATCATCGACGAGGTTCAGACGGGTAACGGCAGAACAGGCAAGCTTTACAGCTATATGCACTACGGCGTGATGCCCGATATCGTTTCAACCGCAAAGGGTCTTGCAGGCGGTCTGCCCCTCGGCGCAACAATGCTCGGCGAAAAAGTGCAGGACATCCTCACTCCCGGCAGTCACGGCTCAACCTTCGGCGGCAACCCCATCTGCTGTGCGGGTGCAATCAGCATTCTTTCGAGAATCGACGACAACCTGCTAACCGATGTCACAAAAAAGAGTGAATATATTATTTCAAGACTTTCAAAGTGCGAAAAGGTTAAGAGCATTTCGGGCAAGGGCTTTATGCTCGGCATCGAATGCGAAAAGCCTGCAAAGGAAATCATCGCATCGGCTATGGAAAAGGGAGTTCTTGTTTTAAGTGCCAAAACAAAAGTAAGACTTCTTCCTCCTCTCAACATCCCCTTTGAGCTTCTTGAAAATGCAATTGATATTCTGATTGAAGTAATTGAAGGATGAAAAAATTTAACGGGTCGGAAATTCCGACCCGTTTTTTATTGCTTTTCTTCTTTTGCGAATTTCTTATCAAGATATCCCATCAGCCATACTGCCGCAATGACGTCAACCGCAATTTCGAGCAGTACGAGAAAAACCGAAAGAAATGTCTGTGCCAAGTCACTCGTTGCAACAGGGAATATCTCCGCAAGAATTGCCACGAGATAATGAACAATGCTCGCCGCCTTCGACGCAACATAAACAACGCCCAGAAACATAATTCTGTCTTTTCGTCTGTGATATGCCATATGAGCAAAGCAATCGTATATTATAAAAGAAATCACAACCGAAACAATCGAAACAACGTCGCCCCATATAGTCAGATGCGCGTAGTCCGAATAGAAGAAATTTATGAATCTGTCAAACAGAAATGCAAATACCGTGTTGACCGACGTTTCGAGAAAGACCGCAAAAGCGATAAACTCTTTGACGTTAGACAGTCTCTTTTTTTCTTTGCCCTTTTCCATCTTATGCCTGCGAAGCTTCGAGAGCCTGCTTGACATCTTCAATAATATCGTCAACGTGCTCGATGCCAACTGAAAGACGGATAAGGTCATCCGAAATGCCGCAATCAATAAGTTCCTGAGCTGTGAGCTGACGGTGGGTTGTGCTTGCGGGATGCAGGCAGCAGGTTCTTGCATCGGCAACGTGAGTCGCGATTTCGGCAATCTTGAGGCTGTCCATAAACTTTGTAGCCGCATCTCTTCCGCCCTTGATTCTGAATGAAATAACGCCGCTTGTGCCGTCGGGCATATACTTCTGAGCAAGCTCGTAGCCCTTGCTGCCCTTCATTCCGGGGTAAGTTACTTCAATCGCACAGCCACTGTCACGGATAAACTCCGCAACCTTGAGTGCGTTTGAGCAATGTCTTTCTACTCGGAGCGGAAGTGTTTCAAGCCCGAGGTTAAGAAGGAATGCGTTGAAGGGTGAGGGAATTGAGCCGAGGTCGCGCATAAGCTGTGCCATACACTTTGTGATGTAGGCCGCATTGCCGAAACGCTCTGTGTATGTGATACCGTGGTATGAATCATCGGGAGTGGTGAGACCGGGGAATTTGTCATTCTGAGTCCAGTCAAACTTACCGCCGTCAACGATAACGCCGCCGACACTCGTTGCGTGACCGTCCATATATTTTGTTGTTGAGTGGATAACGATATCCGCACCAAGCTCAAAGGGACGGCAGTTAACGGGTGTGGGGAAGGTGTTGTCGATGATAAGGGGAATACCGTGTGAATGGGCGGCATTTGCAAATTTTTCGAAATCAAGCACTTCAAGTGCGGGGTTTGAAAGTGACTCTGCGAAAAGTGCCTTTGTGTTGGGTCTGATAGCGGCATTAAGCTCTTCTTCGGTTGCCTGAGGGCTGACAAAAGTAAACTCGATGCCGAGCTTTCTCATAGTGACGTTGAAAAGGTTGAATGTGCCGCCGTAAATGGTCGATGCGCTTACAACGTGGTCGCCTGCGCCTGCGATATTGAAGATTGAATAGAATGAAGCCGCCTGACCCGATGAGGTGAGCATTGCACCTACACCGCCTTCAAGGTCGGCAATCTTTGCGGCAACAGCATCATTGGTAGGATTGGCAAGACGGGTGTAGAAATAGCCCGAAGCCTCAAGGTCAAAAAGCTTGCCCATTTCAACGCTCGAATCGTATTTATATGTTGTGCTCTGATAAACGGGAACCTGTCTGGGTTCGCCGTTTTTGGGTGAATAACCGCTTAAAATGCATTTTGTGTTAATTTTATAGCTCATTTTTATGCCTCCAGAAATTCTTTCATAAGTCCGCAGCCGTCTTCAACGAAATCGCCCGTTGCTTCGG
The DNA here is from genome assembly GCA_045535475.1 of Acutalibacteraceae bacterium. Lineage (GTDB taxonomy): Bacteria > Bacillota > Clostridia > Oscillospirales > Acutalibacteraceae > CAG-177. The sequence continues at coordinate 41,830 of JAZSLR010000128.1, forward strand.
CTGTCTTTTCATTTATGGTATCAACGCCGTCAACCTCGCCGTTCTTGTGGTAAATCATAAAGGGAACGGGGTCGGATGCGTGGGTTTTTGTAACAATGGGTGTGGGATGGTCGGGAAGAATCATAATCTTATAGTCCTCGCCGCATCCGTTGAGATAGTCGAGAATAATGGGAAGAACACGCTCGTCGATAAGCTCGATTGCACGGATTTTATTTTCGGGTTCGTTTCTGTGGCCGCATTCGTCGGGAGCTTCGATATGGATATAAACAAGGTCTTTGCCGTTTTTCCACTCGTCAACAGCCGCCTGAGCCTTGCCTTCGAAATTGGTATCGATATAACCCGTTGCGCCCTCAACCTCGGGCACACCCATACCTGCGCAGATTGCGATGCCCTTAAGCAGGTCAACGGCAGAAACGATGCTTCCCTTTACGCCGTATGTTTCTTCGAAATCCGAAAGAGCAGGCTTGCTGCCTTCGCCCCAGAGCCAGATTGAGTTCGCAGGAGCCTTGCCCTCTGCAATTCTTCTCTGATTTACGGGATGGTCCTTGAGAAGCTCGTAGCTTTCCTTCATCATAGCAACAAGTTTTTCTGCGTTGGGAGAAGTCGAAAGATATTCGCCGACAACTCTGCCCGAAATATCGTGCGGAGGAGTCATCTTTCCGAGGTCGGTTGTGCCGTTGTTCCAGATAAGGCAGTGACGGTAGCTTACGCCGTTGTAATATCTGAATTCATCGTTACCGAAATGCTCCTGAACGGTCTTGATGATTTCAGCCGCATCCTCGCTCGAAATATCGCCTGCGGAATAATCTATCATTGTTTTATCTTCGTAGTTTTCTTCGTCGCTGAGTGTAACAACATTGCATCTGAGAGCAACATCGGTATCCTTCATTCTAACGCCGATGCTGACAGCTTCAAGCGGCGAACGGCCTGTATAGCAAGCCTTGGGGTCATAACCGAGAACACTTAAGTTTGCGACATCGCTGCCGGGTTTAAGACCGTCTGCAACGGTCTTAACAAGACCGACTCTGCCCTTCTTTGCAAGAGCATCAAAATTCGGCTTTTTTGCAAGCTCCATAGGAGTTTTGCCGCCGAGTGCGGGAACGGGATAATCCGCCATTCCGTCATAAAGCACTACTGCGTATTTCATATATATCATCCTTCCGTGGGATTTATTTCATTTCTTTGTCCATAAAAACTCTTGAACCGGTTGCACCCTTTTGACCCTGATATTTACCGTTATAGGGATTGAGTGCCTTTTCATCCATCTTTGCGAATACAAGCTGACCGACTCTTCTTCCCGATTTGAGTTCAATTGCGCAGCGGTTTGCATTGAATAATTCAAGTGTGATTTCGCCCTTAAATCCGGGGTCAACCCAACCTGCATTCTGAATGAAAAGACCCATTCTGCCGAGTGAGCTTCTGCCCTCAACAAAGGCTGTCAAATCGTCGGGAAGCTCAAAATATTCCATCGTTGTTGCAAGAACAAACTGGCCGGGAAGCAAAACGTATGTATCGGTTTCGATTGTTTCGTATTCTATTTTCTGCTCAAGATTTATAATTCCGGTTGAGGAATCTTTAACAATACTGAACGTGTTGCCGAGTCTTATATCGATGCTTGCAGGCTGAATCTGTGCAGGCTCAATGGGCGCAGCAACAAGACTGCCCTCGTCAAGCATTTTCATTAAAGTTTTATCGGAAAGTATCATAACCTACACTCCTTTAATAGTCTTCACCCTTTTTCAAAGTCCATTTTAAAGGGTTTTCATCAATGTATCTCCACGCTTCAAGATAGCCGTTTTCATTATCAATTATCTCATCATAATAAGAATCCTGCCATACGGAATATCCGATTTCTTTGGTTACCATCGTCTTGAAAGACCTGATAACGGTAAACAGTGTAGGGCGGGATGCCCTCATCCCGCCGTCAGCACAGGGTTCTTCATAAAACAAAAATAATAAATGAATATGATTGGGCATTATCACATAGTTTTCAACGCTGACGTTTTGATAAACAGAATTGATATTGCGAATATATTTATCCGCCACCTTACCGATTTCTGAAAGCTCGATTGTCGGCGGGATGTGGGCATCCCGCCCTACACTAATCCTACCTAATAATTGCTTTTTGTCTTTCACGCAAACTGTCACAAAATAACAACCGTTTTGGCTGTAATCATATCCTTTTAACCTCGGATGTTTTCTTTTCGGCAAATCCATAATAAAATCCACTCAAATACATTGATTATATATTATATCACTAACAAGACGCAAAATCTATAGTTTTATAAAAAATTTCGGGCACATACGGTTTGTATGCGCCCGTTTGTTATTTTACCAAATCTTCTTTGATGCGATGTCCGCAAGTGCAGATGCGATGAATTCGTCAACATTCATTGCGCCGATATCGCCCTCGCCTCTCTTGCGTACCGAAACAGCGCCGTCCTCGATTTCCTTATCGCCGACAAGGAGCATATAGGGAAGCTTTTCAAGCTGTGCTTCACGGATTTT
>JAZSLR010000016.1:0-7403 GCA_045535475.1 Acutalibacteraceae bacterium
ACAACGAAAGAATTCAACTAAAAACAAAACTGACTCCGCTTGAAAAACGAAGTCAGTATGTCGCTTAAAAGTTAATATTTTCTGCCATAGGGGTGTTTTTGTACTGTCCGCACAATTTGGGGCAGTTCATTTTCGGACAGAGGGTGTTGTTTTTTCTGTTTCATTATTGTTTGTCTATTATCTCAAGCTCGACAAGTTTATCAATGAATTCCTGTGTGTCGGCGAGCGCTTGTTCTTCGGTTACTTCGTATTCATCGTAAAGCCTTTGGGCGAGTTCCTGAACGGAACTGCATTCGGGAAGCTGACTCCACAAGAAGCTCGCGGATTCGGTAAGCATAAAGAAGCCGTTATGGTCTTTGAGTGCATTACCCACGGGAACCAGAATCACATCCGCACCAATTTTACGAAGAATCATATCTTTTTTAATTGTCATTATCACAAACACTCCTTTCCGCAAGAGTGAAAAGATGTTTTGTCATACGGCAGATATACTGCGGTGTTTTGCCGAAATCACCCGTTTCCGCCTTACACATAGCCGCACAAACATTGCAAATCCCCGCATATTTGCAGGAAAGACATTCCTCGGGCAATCTTATCTGTTCCGTTTTTGATTTTATATCCTGCCACGCTTTTTCAAAACCATCTTCAAGCGGTCTGCCGTCAGGTTCAGGCATCATTCCGCAAGGACGCATTATACCGTCCGCAGTTATCCAGTAAGACGCTCTGCCTGCTCTGCAGCGGACTTTATTCTCTTCGGGTCCTTTCGGAAGCAGAAGCAGTTTTTTTGCTCGTTCCAGATAAAAATCCTTATCAAAACGGTATTCATCAATAAGTGAAATATATTCAGCCGCTGTTTCCGGTGGAAAACGCGAATCTTTATTTTCACTCCCCAGTCTGACAGACGGATAGGTATAGGTGGTAGGTTTCAGCTGTATACCCATATCCCTTGAAATATCCGCAATTTTTTTGTAATCGGATATATTTTTCGGTGTAAAAATCGTGTTGAAACGCATTGATATTCCGAGTTCTTTCATCTGTTTAACTGAACCCAGAACCTTATCAAACGCTTCATTACCGCAAAGCTGTCTGTATGCGGAGTTATCCGCACCGTAGAGCGAAACATTAATGCGCGTGGGAGGCAATTCATCAAAGAGCTTCGTATATTTTTCAAGCAGACTTCCGTTAGTATTTATCGAAATAAGAAATCCCATTTTTGCAAGAGCAGTATAAATTTCTTCAAAATCATCACGAAGCAAAGGTTCTCCGCCTGTCAGAAGCAGAAAAACGGTGCCCGCATCCTTTGCCTGCTGCGCAAGATTCAGCCAATCCTCTGCAGACAGCGGATCTGTTTTCTGTTTGCAATCGTGAACATAACACATTTCACAACTGAAATTGCACCGCTGTGTAAGCTCAAAAGTACCTGAAACAGGTATGCCTTCACGGGCACCCTTGTCATGAAGATATTTTACCATTAAAGGCTCTGCAAAATCGGGCATAATACTCTCTCCAGATACCTGACTGCGCTTTCATCCGCAAGGCAGGCATATTCATACACGGGCACTTTTCCGCTTAACTTCTGAACGAAATCAATCAGCCGGCCCGTATCATCCCGTGAATAAGGCACGGGATAGCAATTTTTATACATATTATAAAACGATTCGGGTGAAACAAGTCTTTTCGCAATATTACAATCGGATTGCTGAAGACTTATCACCGCTTTGACGGGAAACACTTTGTTAATGCAATCTTTTGAAGAGCCCGAAAAAGGCATTCCCGATGCATAAAAGACTCCGTCTTTTTCAAAAATCATTGTTTTGTCACCGTTGACAACAACGGCATCAGCATAATCCTTCCAGAGATTTGCCTGAGTTGACTTTCCTATCGAGCAAGGTCCTGTGAAAAGGATTGCACCGCCGTTTTTCTCTACAAACGACGAATGAAGCACACAACCGTTGCTTTCGGCAACAAGATCTTCAATACCGATAAGAGAAAATACCACATCGGGGCGTATCATCTCACGGTATTTTTCGTCAATTATTATTTCAATGTTTTTGTTATCGACAATACGGCATGCATAGTATTCATGCTCGTTGTCATGAGCTTTATAGCAGCAACGCAAAACGCCGTCTTTGTAATCACAGACTCTGTCATGTGAAACAAAATAGGGATTTTCGATTTTATGCGGAAGGTCAGGCGAAAATTCCACCGTTATGCTGAAATCCGCCTGCTCACATTCACACAAAAACAATGAATAAGGCTCTGCGTCTTCAAAATCCGCCTGCGACTTCAGCTCCGCCGTGAAATTGCCGATTTTATATTTTCTAATCATCATAATAAATCAGTAAATACAATCTGACAGTTGTTTTCATTAATATCCGGTGTTTTGACAAAAGTCTGCGAACCTTCTTTGAGGGCATCCACACGGATTTTATATGTCACACTGCCGTTAACCACATCGTCCTTTTTATCCTTATAATAAACATATATATCGGATTCTATGTCCTCGCCTGAAATGTTCTTTACCGATATTGAACCATCCGTAACCTGCACTTTGATTTTATCATCATTCATAACAGGCGGATTTTTAAAAACAACTTTGTTTTCTGTCTGCCACGCCGTATACACTTCGTAAGGGTCGCATCCGACTGATTCATTGCAAAGAAGAACAGCCTTTGTGCCTTTCAATAAAGCGGATACATTAAATGTCAGCGTTTCGTTTTTTGTTTTTACGGTAAGCAGAGCGTATTCGACATCATTATCGGATACATTCTCTGCAACAACCGCAAGTCTTCCGTAATACTCATCGATTTCAATGATTTTCAGCCAGCTGTCAACGGTAACACCAAGCTGTGCGTTTTCAAATGTAACGGCTGTTGAATTGTTCTGTAAATCTTTTTTATCCGAACCGTGTTTCAGCAACGCAACAACAGTCAACGAAACTGCAATCAGAAGTATCAGCCCGATTGCAATATATCTTTTCTTCATAAAAACACCTGTTTTTCGCGAAACGGAGTTCGCTTTATACACGGAACTCCGTTTCGTTTTTTAATTTGATTACGATGAAAAAACACTGCTGTTGGCAAGAGGTATGTCGTAGCATATTGTGTCGTTCGGGCTGGGAATATACATACAGTTTGCGTAGTTGGAAAACAATGTCCAACCCGATTCTTCATCAATAACAGGACATACATAGTCTGCATTGACTGTGCCGAGAAGAGTACATCCGGAAGTTACATTCGCTGACATGGCAAGGCTTTCAAATGTGATTATGGGTTTGTTATATGCTTTTTTCAAATTTAAAATTACCTCCTTGTCAGCGTTATATTGTAATTCCGAGCATTGCAAAAATCATTTCGAAAAGTTCCACTATTTTGTAGAAAATCGCTATTATAAGATAACGTGTTGAATCATATGCGGGGTCATCATAATCGATTACCGAATCGGAACCGGGTCTGTTGCTGCCGCCTGAAGACGGATTCTTGATAACCACGCTTACAGTCACAGACTTGGATTCATCTGTGTAACCGTTCTCATAAGCACCGGAAACGATATAGATAAGTTCGCCGGTTCTGCTTGTGGAAATATTCACAATCCATTCAAGAGCATCTTCGCCTTCGATTTCGGAAGCAATGCATTCAACAGTCTTCGGATCTGTCAGTTTGCCGTTTCCGTCGGTGATAACCAACGAATCAACCTCTGAAGATGTTTTTAATTTCATTGTTATTACGCTGTCGTCATGCGAATCGGTAACAACTTCGGGATCCTGAATCAACTCGATACCAAGCTCTGCCTTTCTCATTCTCATAAGAGAATATGCCGCTACCTGGGTGTCGGTTGTTGATGAAAGTGTGAACACTTCATTTTCAATGGGAGTGGGAATACGGAAATATCCCTTGCCACCGTACTGTGAAAATGTCCATTTCATATTGGTGATTGAAAGAACACTGCCTGCTTTACCCGTATTCTGCACAACGACGGTTCCGGTAGTGTAGTAATAGTTACCGTCACTGCCCTCAACCTGTCTCCAGGTAAGCTTTGCATCATTGGGCAATACGGTGTTCAACGAATAGTAAATATCCGTTGCCGTTTCAATTTTGACATCTGTGGCTTTCGATGCATAAGAAATGGTGAGTTCAGGCTCACCGCAAGCAAGCTTTGCACCGAGCTGAACATCGGTAGGAACGGATGTTGCCCAGATTTCAAACGCAACAGCCTGATCTTTTGCAAGATACAGCTCATTGTTGGGACCTGCGTTTTTATATGTTTCGATGTCATTATCGAGAGCTGCGATACCGTCGATGAAGATAATGCCCTGGGTATCGGTTTCCGACAAGGAATCCGCACCGATAAGCATATCTTTAAGCTCAAGATAGCTCGGATAAAGCTCATCATCGGTTGCATATGCTTTCTTTACGTCTTTATCCTTGATATCGTCATCGACTCCTGCAGGCGAATAAATCTTGATTGCGTCAAGATAAACTCTGTAGTAATTTGTACCGTCATCCGCAACGGATGAATGACCGAAACCGCTTGTGAAAGTGGGAGTAATAACAACGCTGTAATGACCGTATTCAAGGTCTGTAATTTTGATTACGGGAATCTGATAAAGCGTTTCTTTTGAGCCTTCTTCAGCAACAATCCAGCCGTAAGCATATGCATAAGCGGGATTTTCGCTTTCTGTTTCAACCACATCGCCGTTCTCATCATAATAATGAGCAACATCGGTCACATCGCCTTTTTCATCGTAATACATTGTTTTCGATGTGTAAGTGCCGTTTTCGGCTCTGAACATAGGTGATGATGAGGGTGTGAGCGAAAGTATGCCGTTTTCATCTGCGTAAACTCTGCCGTAATTGTAGCCGTAGAATGTATCAACAACCGTACGGGCAATTATTGTGTTTGTTTCGGCAACCTTGATGTCAACACTGAATGCGCCCGTTGTGCAGTCGGTGATGCTTATAAGGTCAAAGCCCGTACCTGTGAAATCAAATTCAACAGTAGGCCATGCCGCACCTTCACCGCCGCTGAACTTCTTGTTGGGGTTATTCTTTGTGCTTACATCAACGTAGCGGATTGAATTACCGCTGTACTCTGCAAAGGAAAGATAGTTGGATTCATAACCGTAGGGATTTGCCTCACTATCGGTAAGGTCGGCAGTCTGCTTGAGAGTTGTGGGTTGCTCTTTGTCTGTCAGCCATTCACCGTATTTGTTTGTGCTGTTATCATATCCTGCGGGTACTTTACCGTTGGTGTAAGTTATTGTTTCAAATGTGTCTTCGTAATAAATTGCGGTTGCGGGAATGAATGTTGTTTTTTCAACCTGATAATAAACAACTTCTTCCGCATATGTCGGGTCACCGGTTATTTTGGCAACAACATAGAAACTCTCCGACTTGCTCATATTCATCGATTTCGGAGTATAAGAAGTGTTACCTTCCTTGTCAATCGTACAAACACCGTATTTCATTCCCTCGATGGTGTAAGTAACATCATCTTCAAAAGGAAGGATAATCTGAGGCTTTTCGAATGTGTAAGTCGGCACATAATCCTGATTTACGGCGCAGATACCGAGATATTCAATCTTAACATCGTTATCAAGCGCAGCCTGAGAGATGTTATTGTTTTCGGTGATGTTATACTCAACGGGAAGACCGTAGTCAAGAACAAGATTCTGGTCGATGATTTTAACATCTTCCGATGTTTCGGAAAGGTTGAACGAAATCAGACAGTTTGAGTCAGATGCGCCTCGTTCAAGATAGAAGAAGTTGAGGGTATGTGCCTCACCGTCGGTAATAACTTCGTGAAGCTTTTTGATTGCCGCAATTGTATCTGCATTATAGCCTATTGTATCGGGATTCTCGATATAAGCGTTATAGGAAAATGTTGTTGTGAACTCGTCGCCTTTAAGAACACCGTCCGTAACATCCATTGCATACTGATAGCTGATTGAACAGTCTGTAAAGTTGATGGTTGCGGAACGGGCACCGTGAAGACCGCCGTTATCAAGAACGAGAACACCGCCGTTATAAACATAAACGTCATCGTCGCCCGAGTAGTTGAATATAACATCCTCGCCATTGACCTGTTTGCCGCCCTTGGGAATATAGAAGTTATGCTCAAATGTGAAACCGTAGTGATAAACTGCGTTTTCGCTGTTGTACTCTGTTGCTCCCTCTTTATAATTAAAGGGGAAGAAACCTGATTTGGTTTCATTATTGGGACCCACAATAGTCCACTTTCCGACTTCATTAAGCTCCATATCAACGGTGTGGTTGGCATCATCAAATTCAGCCTGAACAAGGTATCTGGTGTCCGAACTGTCATAATGATAAGTGTTCACACCGTATTCGTCGGTGCTGATGAACATCGGGAATTCGGTATCCCAGTAATATTTTGCGTACTGACCCGTTGTGGCATCGGTTACATTACCGCTTGCATCAAGGCTTTCACGAGTAAACAAATCGGGGAAATAAACGCTGATACCCGAAAGATATTTGAAATCAACGGTTTGCCATTTGGTGCCTGTGTTGAAACTATAAGGATAGCATTCAACATCATACATGGAATCAGGTCCGTCATTTGCATAAGAAAGCTCCTGGTTATATGCGGCGTGAGAAGTTATTATGCCATTTTCAAGAGTTGCACCAGCGAGACCCTGAACCGATGCACCATCGTGTATCGGGTTACCCTCCCAATCGATAGGGTCATTTGCACCGTGAGTGTTATCTTTTGTCCATACATTCCAAAGGGTAAGAGGAATTTTAACATAGCTGCTCAGAGTTTCTGCCCTGACAGGGGATTGATTGTAATCATACTGCAAATCATCCTTTGGCTTACCGGTGAACATTAAAGTATAAACTCTGGCGTACAATTCAGCTGCTTCATCGAGCACTTCGTCAGCTCTGTTACCGGTCCATCCAAAGGATGGATCATCGTAACCAATAATATCTTTAATCTGGTTTACAAGGTTAGTATTAGCGAGAATTGCAGCTTTCATCTGTCTGACAGAAACGTCGTTCATCAGGAAACCGCCATCGGTATAATCGGCTGCACCCGTTGAGTTGTTATAACCGTATTTGAACAGAGTGCCGTTGATTTTCTTGATATCCATGCCGAGACCATTGATTGCGGCACGGATAGCATCCGTTGCGGCTGTAAGCTCCGCATCGGTTACTCCTTCCTTCTTGTAGGCTGCAACACCCGCTTCAAGTGCATCAAGCAATGTTTCATAGCTTGTTCTTGTATAGGCTGAATAATCATATTCGATACCTTCGTGAAGGATGTCATAAAGAGCCTGCTTGTTGGGGTTTATAGTGCCTGTGCTTCCGCTGTTGCCGCCGCTTTCTCCGCCTTCGTTGCCGCCTTCTGAGGATGAATGTTTGGTAACAGAATAAAGCCACATT
>JAZSLR010000008.1:0-3005 GCA_045535475.1 Acutalibacteraceae bacterium
GCAGTAATTTGTGAGGAGTTTCTTTCAAAAAAGCAATTGTCACACCAGAAACTTTCTCCTACAGCGGTAATATTAAGAGGATTTTTATCGTTCATGTGAGAATAATATTCGCAAACATTTTCATATCTTTTCAAATTCAAAAAAATACACTCCTGTCAATTGCTTATAATAACGATGAACAATGTGATAATTCATAATTTAATTGTATCATTATTCGGTGTGAGATACAATAAAAATCTGAAAAAATAGGGCTTAATATGAGCTTTTTGTTATTAATCTAAAAATAAAGAGAATGTTTTTGATTATTTTTGTAAATTTCGCAAATATTGCAGTAACAGTTGTTATTTGTGATAATTCACAAATGTTGCTGTGATTTATTATATTGGAACTTTAAATAAAATATGTTAATCTTTATTTATATATAAGAAACATTAAACATCGGAATATGTTAAGGAGTGATTAATAATGAAAACATGGCAAAAGGCAACTTTTATAATTGTACTAGTCGCATTCATCATCGCATCCGTTACCATCTCGTTTGTATCGATGGCAAGAGCACCGTTTGAATATGAATATCACACGGCACCTGAAAGCGAATACTCCGTTGAAGGTTGGGTGCTTTTCGGCTTTAACGGAAATAATTCAACCAAAGAGGTACATATTGACTATGTTCGTGATGAAAATGGCAATAATCCCGATACCTCAAAGCCTGTTTCGGCAGTCGGCAAATTTACAATTAACACTGACGAATATGTTGAAATCATTTACATCGGCAAAGATGTTGAGTACATAGATGAAACCTCGTTCTTCTACTGCAAAGAACTCAAATCAATAGAAGTTGACGAGGCGAATGAATATTACACTTCCGTTGACGGTGTTCTTTACACAAAGGATATGAAAAAGCTTATGGTCTATCCTATCAAGAAGGTAGAAACTTCATATACAATTCCCGAAGGTGTTGAAAGAATAGGTGCGTGTGCGTTTTATAAAAATGAAACACTTACAGAAGTTAATATACCCTCAACGCTTAAAGAAATCGGTGATATGGCATTCTTTAAGTGTGAAAAGATATCTCTTGTTACACTTCCTGACGGACTCGAGAAAATCGGTTCTGATGCATTTAGCTATTGTCAGGGCATGACACCTGTTATGTATATTCCCGATTCAGTTAAGGAAATAGGCAGTTTCGCTTTCTATTCCTGTTCAAATCTCAAAGAGTTTTATATGGGAGCACAAAGCGAAGAGCAAATAACATTAGAAGACAGCTGGCTTCCCAAAAACATTAAAAAGGTTGTTGTTAACGTTGCCCCGAAAGAACAATACGGCAAAACCCGTGACGATGCAAACCAAAGAATAAATGAACTTATTGCGGAAGGAGGAGAAAAATAATGGCAAAATCTGAAAGCAAAGAGAAAATGAATATCTTTCAGGAAATGAAAAAATATTGGAACACTCCTGCTGAAGGAAAACATGTTCCGTATAAAGAATATTTTTCGATTTTTGCCGCAGTCGGCGGTGATTATACTCTGAAATATCTTCAGAGCTTCCTTACCTTCGGTACAGGTTGTTATCTGATTGCACATTACTACGAAATTCCTCTTCTTACATTCAGCGCGATAAACGTATTTTTCATTGCATCAACATATTTCTGGAATCTTCTGACCATGGGTGTAGATGCAAACTTAGGCTTTCTTCCACCAAAAATTGAACGAAGATATAATGCGGTGTATTTGACCTTTACTGTTTTAGGTTTACTGATGCTTATATTTGATTTTTCCGTTATTCTTCCCGACGGCGTTGCCAACATCATAGATACCCGTTGGAAAGGCATCAACAGCTTCAATATTTTCAAAATCTTCGGTGCGCATTTTCTCACCAACGGATGGAGCGGTTTCAGAAATATTCTTATCAGAAAAAAGCTCCTCAAAAAGCTCGGCAGATACAAAATTTTTGCATATGCAAACGTTATTCAGTGCCTTATTGTTGTTGTGCTTATTTGTACTCTTCCGCTTTACGAGCTCCCGCTTACCGACAGAGTCTGGACTCTTTATCTTCTTTTCCAGTTTTACACAATATTCAATTACGTCGGCTTTACACAGTCTGTTGCTGATAATATCAGCCCCAACCCGCAGGAAAGACTGTATGTGCGTTCATTCCCCGTTAAAATCAGCCATTTTGTTCAGAATATCGTAAACGTTATTCTTCCGACGCTTGCAGGCGTAATGTTCCTTGACGGCATCAAGGATATCGGAACTTTCAGATATCTTATACCCATCTTTTTTGTTGTTTCATCGGGAGTTATGTTCATAGGACTTCGCAACATCAAAGAAAGAATTCCTATGCCACCTCTTGAAAACAGAGAATACCTTTCATTCTGGCATTGCGTTTCGGGTATATTTAAAAACAAATATCTTTGGATAATAAAAATTGCAGAGCTCCTCGACTCATTGGGCAACGGTATGCTTGATATGAAAAGAATCCTCCTTATTTATACTTGGCGTGAAACAGGACTTTTCTTCTCTATAGCAGAAATTATTTATAAAATGTCCGGCAACCCCGGTCAATTCCTTGCACCGTGGATAAGAAAACGCTTTCAGTATAAGCAGCTGATTGTATTCAAATATATTGTCTTGGCATTGAGAAACGGAGTATATATTCTGGCAATTCTCTTTCTTGGCAATTCTCATTTTCTGTGCGGTCTTGCAATTTACATTGCTATGCTTGTTTCCAATACACTTGAAGCTGCGGTTGGTATTGCACAGGATGACACCAAAATCAGAGTTACAGATTATCAGATGTATATTTCCGGAGAAAGACTTGAAGAATACCAAAAAATCATCACTTGGTTCACAACCCCCATCACGACCCTCGTTTCTCTCATTATTCCGCTTATGTTCTACCGTGTAGGATTTACATCTGACTGGGATGTACTTTATATGAGCGATGTAAGAGTTCAGTGTATGCTTATCGGTCTTGGTTTTGACCTTGCCGGATATGTACTGATG
>JAZSLR010000049.1:0-29744 GCA_045535475.1 Acutalibacteraceae bacterium
CCTGCCTGACGGCCTTCCTGAAGAAGAACAAGAGCAACAAGTGCAAGAGATGTGATGATAAGAACAATACCTAAAACGATTTCATACCACTGCATAGGTAAATTACCTCCAAAGAATTATTTGTACCCGATGATTTTAACACATATCATCAAGAAATGCAAGATGTTTTTTTAATTTATTTAGTAAAAATTTCATCGTATCACAGCAGAAAGTCCGTAAAAACTAATGTTGCAGAGAAAAAGCGCGTTTGCTTCTCTGCGCAAACCGTTCAAAGTGGGGATGCCCGACCTTGAACGGTTTGACATTTTACGGATTGAATGTTATCTGTTCCGCTTCATCCTCGGTGCTGAGAAGCGCACCGGCAGCGGGAAGATTTTTTGCTCTGTATCTGTGAGGCTTTGAGAATTCGCCTTCAACATAATCCCTCGCCGTCATAAGTCTGTGACCTTTTTTGAGAGTCAGAACGCCGACACCGATTGTGTCCTTTGTGGTCTTGGGAAGAATTACGGCCGTGTTGATGAGAAGATGGCGTCCGGCACTCGAAACAACAACAAGCTCCTTATCTTCCGCAATATGCATTATAGCTGAAAGGGGTGATTTGTCGGAATAGGCTTTGATAAGCTTCTTGCGCTTCGTTACCGTCTGATATGCCTTCATATCAATCTTGGCAACCTTGCCGTTTTCAAAGAAGAACATCATATAACCGCTGTAATCGCCCGTGACAGCCATATAAACGGGCACTTCGCCTTCTTCCATCTCGAGCTTTGCGGGAATATAATCGCCGAGAACGCTTGCTTTGGAATCCTCGAATGATGCGGCGGATGATTTATAAACCTGACATTTGTTCGTAAAGAAAAGAAGCTCTTTTGCATTTGTTGTTTCAAATGTCTGGCTGATTTCATCGCCGTCCTTGAGCTTGTTTGCACCGCTCATTCGAAGAGAAAGCGGGGTGATTTTTTTGAAGTAACCTTCTTTTGTAAAGAAGAGATGAACGGGATAATCGGGAACTTCTTCCTCTGTTGAAACCTCTTCGATTTCGGCGGCATAGATTATCTGTGTTTTTCTGGGCTTTGCATATTTTTTAATAACTTCTTTAAGCTCAAAAATGATAATCTGCTTGATTCTCTTGGGATTTGAAAGAATATCCTCAAGGTCTTTTATCGCTGTTTCAAGCTTTTCGATATCCTGAAGCCGTTTAAGAATATATTCCTTGTTAAGATGGCGGAGCTTGATTTCCGCAACATATTCCGCCTGAATCTTATCAATCTTGAAGCCAATCATAAGATTGGGAACAACATCGCTCTCTTCTTCGGTGTTTCTGATGATTTTAATAGCCTTGTCAATATCAAGAAGAATTTTTTCAAGCGCTCTGAGAAGATGAAGCCTGTCCTTTGCTCTTTTAAGGTCAAAAGCTGTTCTTCGTCTTACGCAATCGCTTCTGAAATCAATCCATTCATTGAGAAGCTCTTTTACGCCGAGCACTCGCGGACTGCCCTTGATAAGCACGTTGAAATTGCACGAGAATGTATCCTGCAAGGGTGTTGAAGCATAAAGCTTTTCCATCAGTTTGTCGGGGTCTGTTCCCTTCTTGATATCAATTGTAATTTTGAGACCGCCGAGGTCTGTTTCGTCACGGATATCGCTGATTTCTCTGATTGAACCTGCTTTGATTTTCTCGATAACTCTGTCGATAATCGCTTCCGATGTTGTTGTGGGCGGGATCTCGGTTATGTCAATGCAGCTGTTGGATTTATCATAAACATACTTTGCTCTGACTCTGAAGCCTCCCCTGCCCGTGCGGTAAATTTCTTCCATAGCTTCACGGTTATAAACTATCGAACCGCCGCCCGCAAAATCGGGTGCAAGAAGAGTATCAGCAACATCGTGCTTCGGATTTCTGAGAAGCTCAATTGTTGTTTTACAGACTTCTTCGAGATTGAACGAACAAATCGAGCTTGCCATACCTGCCGCAATACCCGTGTTTGCATTAACAAGCACACTCGGGAAATTAACGGGCAAAAGTGCAGGCTCTTTCATTGTGTTATCGAAATTGTCAACCATATCAACGGTATCCTTGTCAATATCGGTGAAGAATTCCGTACATATCTTTTCGAGCTTTGCTTCGGTATATCTCGATGCCGCCCACATCATATCACGTGAGAAGGCTTTACCGAAGTTACCTTTTGAGTCAACATAGGGATGAAGAAGAGCCTCATAACCCTTTGAAAGTCTTACCATTGTGTCATAAATAGCCGCGTCACCGTGAG
The DNA here is from genome assembly GCA_045535475.1 of Acutalibacteraceae bacterium. Lineage (GTDB taxonomy): Bacteria > Bacillota > Clostridia > Oscillospirales > Acutalibacteraceae > CAG-177. Next base: position 2,268 of record JAZSLR010000049.1, read on the forward strand.
GGTTGAGCTGCATTACCTGACCGACTATCTTTGCAGACTTCGCTCTTGCACCCGTCAGAAGGCCCATTTTATACATCATATAAAGAATCTTTCTGTGCGAAGGCTTGAAGCCGTCTATTTCGGGGATTGCACGGCTCATAATAACGCTCATCGCATAAGGCATAAAGTTCACTTCAAGAGCATCAACAATCGGCTGATTGACTACCTCGCCCGCGCCGAAAATATGCGTTTTGTCATCAAGCTGTCTGAGAGATGACGAAATATCTTTTTTTGATTTTTTAGCCATAATTTATTTCTCCGTCAAATATAATCAAGAAACGTCGGTCAAATCGATGTAAAGATGACCGTTTTCGGCAATGTAATCCTTTCTGCCGGCAAGGTTGTCGCCGAGCAGAAGGTCGAATTTTTCGCTTGTTTCCTGCGCAAACGAAGGCTCGATTTTAATAAGCCTTCTTGTTGAGGGATTCATAGTTGTCAGCGACATCATTTCGGGGTCGTTTTCACCGAGACCCTTTGATCGCTGAATTGTATATTTTTTGTTTCCGATTTCGGCAAGAACATCGTTCTTTTCTTTTTCGGTATATGCAAACCAGGTTTCATCTCCGCTGCTGATTTCATAAAGCGGTGACTCGGCAATAAACACCTTGCCTTCCTCAAAAAGAGTGGGCATAAGTCTGTAAATCATAGTCAGAATAAGTGTTCTGATATGGAAACCGTCAACGTCGGCATCGGTACAGATTATGATTTTGTTCCAGCGAAGCATATCAATGTTAAACGAAACCATATCCTTGCCCTTTTTCTGCTTTGCGCCAACCTCAACACCGCAGCCGATAACTTTTATCAAATCCGTGATAACGTCACTCTTGAATATGCGGTCATACTCCGATTTAAGGCAGTTGAGAATTTTACCTCTGACGGGCATAATAGCCTGGAATTCTGAATTTCTCGACTGCTTACAAGCACCCAAAGCAGAGTCACCCTCAACGATGAAAAGCTCACGGACATTGACATCCTTGCTTCTGCAGTCAACGAATTTCTGGATTCTGTTGGTAAGATTTCCGACATTCTGAATAAGCGATTCCTTGAGACCGAGCCTTGTTTTTTCGGCTCTTACACGGCTTCTCATATTAATAAGAACCTGCTCGGCAATCTTATTTGCCTCAATGGGATTTTCGATGAAATAAATTTCAAGCTGATGCTTGATGAACGAGGTCATTGCATCCTGAATGCCCTTATTGTTGATTGATTTTTTGGTCTGATTTTCGTAGGATGCAAAGGTTGAAAACGAAGAAACAACAATCGCAAGGCAGTCCTCGATATCCTGGAATGTTATCTTGCTGTCGCTCTTCTGATATTTGTTGTTCTGCTTTATAAACGAATCAATCTGCGAAAGGAATCCCTGTCTGACAGCCTTGTCGGGCGAACCGCCGTTGGCAAGATAGCTGGAGTTATGATAGTATTCCTTAGCCTGGATTTTATTTGAGAATGTGAGGGCAAAACTCATTTTGAGCTTATATTCGCCGAGGTCTTCACGGTCACGGCAGGTTGCATCTCCGCTCCAGGAAAGAAAGCTTGTCAGAGCATTTTCGCCGACAATTTCTTTGATATAATCGTCAATACCCTTTTCGTAGAAATATTCATAGGTTTCAAATGACTTGCCGACCTGATTTCTGAGAATGAACTTAACTCCCGCATTAACAACCGACTGATTCTTCAGCATCTCCTGAAAATATTCCAGAGAAATGTCAATGTCGGTAAAAACATCAAGGTCCGGCTTCCATTTTATTCTTGAACCCGTATCCTTTTTGCTGTAAGGCTCTTTTATCATTTCGCCGTCGGGATCGCCCTTTTTAAAGTTGAGAAGATAGCGGTATCCGCCGGTATGGATTTCGGCCTCCATATATTCGGATGCATACTGAGTTGCGCAAAGGCCGAGACCGTTTGTGCCGAGCGAAAACTCATAGTTACCGTCCTCGCCGTTATTATATTTACCGCTTGCATAAAGCTCGCAGAAAACAAGCTCCCAGTTATATCTGCCTTCCTTGGCGTTATAATCAACGGGAATACCTCTGCCGAAGTCCTGAACTTCAACGGAATTATCCGCAAAACGGGTAACAACTATTTTATCGCCGAAGCCTTCTCTCGCTTCGTCAACAGAGTTTGAAACAATTTCAAAAATAGAGTGTTCACAGCCGTCAATTCCGCTTGAGCCGAAAATAACCGCAGGCTTTTTTCTGACTCTGTCTTTACCTTTCAGCGCTACGATGCTCTCATCATTATATCCCGGTTTTTTAGCCATTAGGACAATCCTCCAAAAACGCAATTTTTTACAGATACCATTATACCACATCTTGAATCAATGTCAAGCGCAGGCACAATCTGTTGTTGACAAAATTAGCCGACTTTTTTATTGATGTTTTTATTATATACGACGGAATGTACAATAAAACGGACAAAAAAATGCACCCGGCATCGGGTGCAAAAAATTAAAATATAACGCTTTTCTTTTTGCCGTTTTTATTTACGGGGTGTTCTTTGATTCTTATTATGTAATCAACATTGATTATTTCAACACCGTCACGGCTTTCAACCGTAAGCCAGTTATCGGAAACGCCCGTAACCTTGCATTCCATTACATTTGAACTTGAATTTGAAAGATAAATCACACAGTCTTTGCCGATATATCTGTTAAATACCTCGCTCATATCACTGTAACCTCTTTTCTTGCGTTTTTTTATTATTCTGCGGATATTTCTCGACTTGTTTTCACGAAGAATAATAAAAATAATAATCCATAAAAAAATAATCGGAATATAACTGCTCAAAGAATAACACCGCTCTTTCTCTGCATACGCAGATAAGCTCCCGACGGAATTTCAATCGGACACTCAAAGCTGAAATTCATCATCGGATGCGGTGCGTTGTCAATAAGCTCGCCGTCGGCATTTTTCAGATTCTTAACGGTGACGGTAACGGGTTTCTGCCCCTTAACCATCACTTCAAGCTCATCGCCTTCAAAGAATCTGTTTCTCTGCGAAGCATAAAGTATTCCGTTCTCCCATCTTTCGGAAATTGCGGCAACATCCCATTCACGGACATATCCGCCGTTATAGAATATCTGCGCATCGTCCATAGGAGTTGAAAAATAGAATCCCGTGCAATACTGACGGTTGCTCGCCTTTCTGACCTCATCAATTATCCACTGCTCGGGTTTATAATCAAAATCAAATCCCGAAGCCTCATAGCCGTCAATCGCGCATCTGTAAGCATTGACCGAAACAGCGGTATAATAAGCTGATTTTGCCCTGCCTTCAATTTTAAAGCTGTTGATTCCCGCCTGAGCAAGCTCGGGAATATGCTCAATCAGGCACATATCTCTGGAATTCATAATATATGTACCGGTGTTATCCTGCTCAACGGGGAAATATTCGCCCGGTCTTTTTTCTTCAAGCAATGAATATCTCCAGCGGCAAGGCTGCGCACAGTCGCCTCTGTTGGAATCTCTGCCTGTCATATAGTTTGAAAGCAGACATCTTCCCGAAAAAGAAACGCACATTGCGCCGTGGACAAAGCATTCAATTTCAAGGTCCTTCGGTGTGTTTATTCTGATTTCAGCTATCTCATCGAGCGAAAGCTCGCGTGCGGTAACAATTCGCTTTGCGCCCATTTCATAAAATGCGTTTGCCGCGGCATAGTTTGTTATTCCCGCCTGAGTAGAAATATGAATTTCAGCTCCGGGAGCGTGCTTCTGAATAAGCTTCAGCACACCGATATCGGTAACAATAAACGCATCAACACCGCTTTCATGCGCATATTCAATGAACGCAGGAAGACGCGGAAGCTCATCGTTTCTCGGAACTGTGTTACAAGTGAGATAAACTTTGACGCCTTTGGAATGAGCATAATCGCAAGCCGATTTCAGCTCTTCTCCGCCGAAGCTTGCGGCGGCAGTACGCATACCGAAGCAGTCGGAGCCGAGATAAACGGCATCAGCTCCGAATTCAACTGCGGCTTCAAGGCGCTCTCTGTCGCCCGCAGGCGCAAGCAATTCGGGTTTTATAATCCCTGCCATAATAATCTCCTATCGGCTGTTTACACGCAGAACTTCGCTGCCGTTTCTGTCGTGCTCAGCCTGAGTTTTTGCCATATAAATTTTGCCGTACTTATCGTGACGGAAATAGAAATAATCGGTGTCCGACGGGAACAATGCGGCTCTTATTGCGGCATCGCCCGGATTGCAGATGGGTCCCGGAGGAAGTCCCTGACTGAAATAAGTGTTATAGCTTTGTTCGTAAGCAATGGCTTCCGAAGGTGAAACATTCGGTCTGACATATGATGTGATATAGTTGGCAGTCGAGTCACATCCGAGAAGAGGCCACGAAACCGAATTTTTGAGTCGGTTGTGAATTACCGACGAAACCTGGCTCATCTGCTCCGTGTTTGCGGCTTCGCGCTGAATAATCGAAGCAATGATAATAACCTCATCACGGGTAAGTCCGAGTGCGATTCTCTGCTCCTCATATTCATCCGTCCACTTCTTTTCGGACGCATCAAGGAACTTTCTGATGATGGAGTTTGCATCGCTTTCTTCGTAAAACTCGTAGGTATCGGGATAAAGATATCCTTCAAGCTTGAAAGTTCTGTCAGCATCATCGGGAATTTCGGAAACAAAATCATAATCAAACGTTGCTTCTTTGAGAGAAGCTACAAGTTGTTCTTTGCTGCAGACACCGAATTCGGCAATTTTATCAAACATCTGATAGATTGACCAGCCTTCGGGGAAAACAAGAGTAATCGTATCTGCCGTTTTCTGAATCTCTCTGAACTCCATAAGATAGCCTTCAAGGCCGAGGTTTTTCTCAACATAATAAATTCCGCTGAGATAAACAGGCTCGACGGGTTCACCACTTCTGTTGAAATTCTTAACAAAATCAATGAGATTATAATAAATATTACAGAATAACTTCTGCTTTATAAGACCCTCGTCCGCAAGAATATCAATAATGCTTTCGGTTGTTGCGTCGCTCGGAATTGTGATTTTAACAACTTCATCATCACGGCCGATGGCAAGCACATCGTTTATGCAGGAAATTGCAATAGCCGAAAGAGCGGCAGTGAAAACAATAACAACCGATAAGAATATCGCAAGAACAGACCTTGACGCATTATTTTTGCCGCCTTTCTTGGCGTTGCTCTGGGAAGGCTTGCGGTCGGTACGGTTATTATCGGCATTTACGGGCTGCTGAGGAGCAGGTCTTACGGGACGTCTGTTAGAGAAGTATATCTCGCCCTTATATTCCGGCTGCTGCTCACCCGAATCAAACTCACGGATATCCTCATCGATATGAACCTCAAATTTCTTCTTCTGCGGCTCAACCGGCAGGATTTTTTCAAGTTCATCAGGATTCAAAAAACCGTCATCTTCAATATTAACTTTAAAAGGATTATCTTTATTCCACTTTTTCTGTTCGTTATCCATTTATGTAGAAGCCTCCTCTTTAAGATTTTTTCAATCCGTTTTCCGTCAAAATATATTTTATTGCAATATCATATTTATCACTCGGTATCGACCGGCTCAGACATCTTTCATAGCATAAACCGACCGTATCAACGGGATTTTCAGCCAGAAATCTGTCGTAAAATCCCCCGCCGTAACCGAGCCTGTTGCCGTAAATATCAAAGCTTAAACCCGGAACAACACACAGTGTGTTGCTCACACTGCCGATAAGCTCACACTTTTCGGGGTCAGCCGTCGGTATACCGAATTCGCCGTCACATAAATCATCAAAAGATTCGATAACCAAAAATTTCATTTTTTTATCGCAGCAATAAGGCACGGCAACCTTTTTACCGTCGGATAATGCATAACTGATAATGTCAAGCGTATCAACCTCATCGTTGACCGAAACATAAATTAAAAGATTTTCTGCATTTTTATATAAATCCGAATTAATTAAAAAGGTGAAAATTCTGCTGTCAAAACAGCATTTTTCATTCGGAGATATCCGATTTCTTATCGCTTTATAAAGCTTTCTGAGCTCTTTTTTGTCAATCATACGCACTGAAGAGTTGATTCAAGTTTCTGTGCGGTTTCTTTGTCAATAACTTCGCCGACAATGGCAAGCCCGAATTTAACCGCACTTCCCATCCCCTTTGATGTTATTATTTTCCCGTCAACGCAAACATATTCAGCGGAAATTTCAGCGCCTGAAAGCTCGTCCTCAAATCCCGGAAAACACACGGCTTTTTTGCCGTTAAGCAGACCTTTTCTGCCGAGAATCATCGGTGCCGCACAAATTGCGCAGATAAAAAGATTATTCAAATTACAGTAATCAATGAATGAATTGACCTTTTCGTTTTCAAGAAGATTGGTTGTTCCTGGCATACCGCCGGGAAGAATCACACCTTCAAGAGAATCCGAAAACGAAATTTCATCAATGGTTTTGTCACAGATAACGGTAATTCCGTGAGAACCGGTAATATTTTTTGAACCGACTCCAACACTTTCAATTTCAATCTTTGCACGTCTGATAACATCAAGCGTTGCTATTGCTTCAACCTCTTCAAAGCCGTCAGCAAAAAAAATATAAAACATAATCTGTCCCCCGTATCAATCAAGAGTAAGCCCGAGATATGCGTTTTTCAATCCGTCGGAAACAATTTTTGAACGTTCGCTGACAGCAAGCATCATTGCCGACGGAACAACTTCATATTCACCGATTTCGGTCGGATATTCAGACGGAAGATTCATAATCAATTTATTACAGTTGCGTGAAACTGCGATATTCACAGCAATTTCAATTGATTCAGCATCCGCAAAGGCAAATTCCTTTACAGACATAATGTTGTTGCTTGTGGTGTAAAGGAAATAACCATTACAGCAATAAAAGTCTTTGCCGAAGTACATTTTATTATGAGAAAACGCAAATTCTATCGATTGCCTGTCCCATTTAAAATAATCATAATCCGAAAACGCTTTATTCCTGATTTTTTCGCAGTCATCAGCATCGGATGGTTTAATTTCAACAGATTCAATGTCTGTGCCGACATCAACAGAAAGAACTTTTCTGTTGAAAACTGTCTTATATCCGAATTTCTCATAAAAATCAAAAAGTGATTTTTCGCCCGGCATAAGGCAAATGAAATCAATTGCTCTCAAAGCAGCAATCTTTTCTGCTTCTTCAAGGAGCTTCGCCATATACCCTCTGCCTCTGTATTTTTTCAGAGTACACGCAGCATAAAGATAATATGACGGATAATCAACACCCTTTATGCACATTTTGCCGTCAAGAAGAAAAAGCACTGATGCGATTTCTCCGTTTTCCTCGGCAACCAAAGTGTTTTCGGGCACACATTTATTATTGATAAAAAACATTATTTCTTCCGCGGTATCGCCGAAGGATTCATTCCACAGAGAAACAATGCCGCCGATGTCATCTTTTTGAGATAAACGGATAATCATTCAAGATTCAGCGCCTTCATAACGTATTTATAAATCGAATCGGAAATAACTTCTATGGGCAGGGGCTCGCCGTCACGGCTGCACTCAACTCTTTCCCATCCGAGCTTTTTGCAGGCGTAATCTGCAGCTTCACGGCAGTTATTAAGATATTCGACATCTTTTTCGTGAATATCCTTCTTTGACTCATCGCCGTTATATCTTCCGGTCATAAGCTTCTGTGAAACCTCAATCGGCATATCAAGATAAATAACCGCATCGGGCTTCGGAATACCCATTTTGTTATATTCAAAATCCTCGAGCCAGGCAAGATAAGAATCCCATTCAGCTTTATCGGTTTTGGTCAGCTGATGATAAGCGTTGGAGGTTGTGTATCTGTCTGCAAGAAAAACTTCGCCGTTCCGATAAGCTTCTTTCCAGTAACAATTGAAGCTGACATATCTGTCAACTGCAAAAAATGAAGAAGCCGCATATGCGTTGACATCTCCGGGTTTTTTGCCGAATCTGCCCGCAAGATACTCCTTGACAAGCTCGCACGCAGGGTCATCATAGTTGGGAAGTTTGATAAAATTGACTTTAATGCCCGACTCGGAAAGCCTTTTTTTAAGCAATTCTTCCTGAGTAGATTTACCGCTTCCGTCAAGGCCTTCAATAACTATAAGCTTTCCGTCCATACTTCCTCCATATTATACCATAATTATTAACATTATATCAACAATCCGTGTATTTTTCAAGTATTTAGTAAAAACATTTTACACCGCAAACAAAGCAGGATACTGTTAATATCCTGCCTCATAAATCAAATATATATCGGTTGAATCTGTTTACCTTGTAATGAGCTCATAATCGCATCATAGGTTTTTGAAAAATCCGCAACAACGGAACGCGGCTTCTTTTCGCAGTCGTCCTGCCTCATCGGAACGAAGAAAACGTTTTTGTTATTCATAAGTTTTCCGATATTAGTTGCCGCCATTGATAGCGCATCGTTCGTTGAAACGGCAATCAGAAGCGGTCTTTCATTGCGAAGATGTGACTTTGCCGCCAGCGTCACGGGTGTATCGGCTATTCCGGCAGCAAGCTTTGCGATTGTATTACCTGTACACGGTTCTATCAGCAGAATATCCGTCAGCTTTTTCGGGCCTATCGGTTCCGCATCGGTCAGAGATGCGATAATCTTTCTTTTGCACATTGATTCAATCTCTTTGATATGTTCCTCCGCTTTTCCGAATCTTGTGTCGGTTGAGTACGCATTGAATGACATTATCGGCACAACTTCAAAATCTTTTTCAACCAGGATTTCGATTTGTTTTTTTGCATATTCGAACGTGCAGAATGAACCGCAAAGAGCGAATCCGACTCTTATCTTACTCATAACCTTCCTCCTTCAGAATATTCAATATTCCGTCTGCAATAATCTCTCCGGCTGTTTTCGGAGCAACCTTACCCGGAAGTGACGGACATTGAATTGCATTTATTCCGAATTCAAAAGCACAGGCAAAATCCGTACCGAACGGCGCTGATGCAACGTCGATTATCACACAGCTTTGCTTTACGTTTTCAAGCACCCTTCTGTCAATAACCCGTGAGGGAACGGTGTTGATGATTATATCAAAATCCTTTGCAATTTCAGGGAAATCAGATATCGTGCAACCGCTCATTCCGTTAATTCTTGCAAGCGTTATATCGGAATTTTTTCTTGCACAAACCGTCACATTTGCTCCGATTGCCGAAAGTATATCAGCAGCCGCCTTTGCAACTCTTCCGTAACCGAAAACAGCGCAATTGCTCGAGTTGATTGTGTAATCAATGTTGTCGATAATCACTTTCAGTATGCCCTGAACGGTCGGAATGGTATTCATCAGAGTAACATCTTCTCTTTTGAAATAATCAAACGGATACGCACCGTTCTTTTTGATTTTTGATTCCGCACCTTTTGTGAGCATTCCGGCAAAAACGAGCTTACCTTCAGTAATAAAATTCAGAATTTCATCAAGCGACTCTTTAATCGGAACAACGGAAAATATATTTTTGTTATCCTTTGTAATCGGAAGCGGAAAAACTATTGCATCACTTAATTTCACAACACTTTTAACATCTTTAATACACTTCCTCGTTATCTCCGGCAAACCGTAAACAGCTACCTTTTTTCCTTTCTTTTCAAGACTGTCTGCTATATAAATCTGACGGCTGTCACCGCCGATAATCAAAAAACTGTCTGCTGTTTTCAATTTTGCACCTCCCTTTGGTTTTGATACTAATATTTTATGTTATCATCGACAAGCCGTTACTCTAAAAATTTAAAAATAACCTTTATTTTTTCTTTTGTATAGTATATAATATTACAGAAACGAGGAAAGGAAGATTTTTCTATGTTTGAAATCGATATTTTACTTAAATCGGTCAAAAGAATACATTTTATCGGAATCGGCGGTTCCGGTATGTGTCCTCTTGCCGAAATTCTTCATAATGAAGGTTATCAGCTCAGCGGTTCGGATAACAACGAAACCGATACTCTCGCGAGAATTCGTTCTCTCGGCATTCCCGTTTATATGGGTCAAAGAGCCGAAAACATCGAAGGCGCTGAAATGATTGTATATACCGCCGCTCTTCTTAAAGATAATCCCGAGCTTGTTGCGGCAAAGGCATCGGGGATTCCTACCTTTGAGAGAAGCAAGCTTCTCGGCGCGGTAACAAGAATTTATCCCAACAGCATCTGCATCAGCGGCACTCACGGCAAAACAACCGCCTGCTCAATGCTTACACAGGTTCTTATCGAAGCCGATTTCGACCCGACCGCAGTCATCGGCGGCAAGCTTCCGCTGACGGGCTCAAACGGTCTTGTGGGTCACAGCGAACATATGGTATGCGAAGCCTGCGAATTCGTTGACACATTCCTTGATTTATCGCCCGACATCGCAGTTATTCTTAATGTCGATGAGGACCATCTTGACTATTTCAAAACATTTGAAAATCTTAAAAGGTCATTTACCAAATTTGCATCAATGGCAACAAAAATGATAATTTATAACGGCGACGACCCCAACACGGCTGATACCGTTATACCTGCGGTTGAAATCTGCAATAAACCCGTTATCACCTTCGGTCTTGATGACGGTAACAACTACCGCGCAATTAATGTTGAACTGAAGAATGAGTATGCTTCATTCGAGCTTATAAGATACGGTGAAAACCTCGGCAAAGTCACTCTCGGAATTCCCGGCAAGCACCACGTTTACAACGCTCTCGCCGTTATTGCATCCGCAATGGAATCGGGTGTCAGCTTTGAGCAGTGTGTGAAGGGCATTTCCGATTTCCACGGTGCAGGCAGACGCTTCGAAATTCTTGCGGAAATTGACGGCATAACTATTGCTGACGACTATGCACACCATCCCAAAGAGCTTGAAGTAACCCTTGAAACAGCAATGAAAATGGGTTATAACAAGGTTTGGGCGGTGTTCCAGCCGTTCACATATTCGAGAACTCACATTCTCTTTGACGAATTTGTCAGAGTTCTCAAAATTCCCGACAGATGCATTATGACGGAGATAATGGGTTCGAGAGAAATCAACACTTACGGCATTTACACCTCGCAGCTTGCCGAAAAAATTCCCGGAAGCGTATGGTTCAACACATTTGAAGAAGTCGCGCAGTACGCAGTAGATAATGCCGAAAAAGGCGACCTCATTATCACACTCGGTTGCGGAGATATTTATAAAGCAGCAAAAATTATGATAAACAAATTAAACGAAAGGCAGTGAAAATATGAAATACAGCATCAACAAAACCAACTTTAACGATTTCTCTGTTTACGAAATCAACAAGCTTGAGGGCAGAGCATATTTCATCCCCTATTCCTCAAAAGAAATACTTAGGAAAACCGCATTCAAAAAAGAACGCGCATCATCCGATATTGTCAGAGTTCTTTCTGGCAAATGGCAGTTTAAATATTATGACAGCAACAAGAAACTTCCCGATGTAATTGATACGGACACAATGGGATTTGACACCGTTAAAATCCCGTCAACCTGGCAGAGAACAGGTTATGATTCACCCGCATATATAAACTGTCCTTATGCTTTTGACAATCCTCCTCCCTACGTTCCCGATGAACAGCCCGTCGGTGTTTACAAAAAGACTTTTGACATTGCCGACACAAGCAGAGTTTATATCCTTTCTTTCCTCGGTGTTATTTCCTGCCTTGACCTTTATGTGAACGGTGAGTTCGTCGGCTACAGCGAAGGCGCACACAACACTGCTGAATTCAACATCACAAAATATCTCAAGAACGGCGAAAATGAGCTTCTTGCCGTTGTTCACAAGTGGTCAAACGCAACCTTCCTTGAGTGCCAGGATATGTTCAGAGAAAACGGCATTTTCAGAGATGTTCTTCTTTATGAAATGCCCGCTACATACCTCAATGATGTTTATTACAGAACAAAAGAAACCTCAAAGGGCTGGAATCTCGACATCAATGTTGCTCTCGAAGGTGCAACCGAAAATTACACTCTCAAGGCTGAAATCTATAACAGCAAAAATAAGCTCGTTGCCGAGAAAACAATCGATGCTTCAGCAGAATCCGTTATCAGCTTCAAATCACTCGATGTTGAAAGCTGGAATGCCGAAGTACCCACTCTTTACACTGCATTCCTCACCCTTTATAACGGCGACAAAGAGGTTATGTCAACCCGTAACTATGTCGGATTTAAAACCGTTAAAATCAAGAAGGATATCTTTACCGTAAACGGTAAGAAAATCAAAGCAAAGGGTGTCAATCACCACGATACACACTATAAAAACGGCTATGTGATGAGCTTTGATGATATGGAAAAAGACATTAAGATGATGAAAGAGCTTAATGTCAACACCGTGCGTACTTCGCACTATCCTCCCGACCCTCAGTTTATCGTTCTTTGCGATATCTACGGTCTTTATGTTGTTGACGAAGCCGACATCGAAACTCACGGCGTCGCTTGCGAGCCTCACGATAATTTTGACCTTATCAGCCACGACCTTGCGTGGGCGCCCAGATATGTTGACCGAGTAAAGAGAATGTATCTGCGTGACAGAAGCCGTGCAGGCATTATTATGTGGTCACTCGGCAACGAAGCCGGCGGTTATGCCTGCCAGGATAAGTGCTATGAATATCTCCACGAAGTATGCCCCGAAATTCCCGTTCACTATGAAGGTGTTGTCCGCAACGAAAGACATTCATACGACGTTGTTTCCGAGATGTATACAAACCATCAGGACGTTGAAAAGACGGGTAAGCACACAAGAGGCAAAAAGTATACTCCCAAGCCGTTCTTCCTTTGCGAATATGCGCACGCAATGGGCGTAGGCCCCGGCGGACTTGAAGAATACTGGGATATCTTCTATAACTACGATAACCTTATGGGCGGCTGCATCTGGGAATGGGCAGACCACTCTGTTTACCACGCTAACGGCAAATATAAGTTCACTTACGGCGGCGACCACGGTGAATGGCGTCACGACGGCTGCTTCTGCGTTGACGGTCTTGTTTATCCCGACAGAAGACTCCACACAGGCGCAAAGGAAATGAAGAATGTTTACCGCCCCGTAAGAGCTGAATATGAAGACGGTATTCTTTCATTCCTCAACACAAACAGATTCAGAAACACTTCTTATCTCACCGCAGTCTGGGAGCTTGTAAAGAACGGTAACATACTTGTTGAAGCCGATGAAATCGTTCTAAATATCGACCCCGAGCAGACTATGGATATTAAGCTCGAGCTTAATATTCCCAAGGATGATTGCGACTGCCATCTCAACATCTATTATTTCGACGGTGACAGAGAAGTTGCATTCGAGCAGATTGCACTCAAGGAAGATTACGAATACAACAGACCCAAGTCAGAGGGCAAGCTTTCGCTTTCAAGTGACGATGACGAATACTCAATCGCGTTCGAAAACGGTAAGGTTACCTTCTCGGGCAAGAGCGGTATGATTGAACGCTACACCTTCAATGGCAAGGAATTCATCAACGACTCCCCTGCTTATGCAAAGGGTTTCCTTCCAAACATTTACAGAGCTTATCTTGATAACGACACCAAGTACCGTGACGAGTGGATGGATGCAGGATACGATGATTACGAATGCATCTGCAAGGATTTTGAAGTTGAAGTCAAAAAAGACAAGGCGGAAATCGAAGTCAAATACAGACTTAAGAGCAAAAAGACCATTCTTCCTCTTGCAGAGGTTGAAATTGAATACACCGTTTATCCCGACGGCATAATCAAGGTTGAAACAGAGTTTAAACCCATCGCAAAGAAAAAGCTTGCTGCTCATATGCCCAGATTCGGTCTTACTCTCGAAATGCCTAAAACATTCAGAAATGTTGAATATTTCGGTATGGGTGACAGCGAAAATCTCTGCGACCTTTATGCACAGTCAATAGTCGGCATTTATAACACAACTGTTGCAGAGATGCACGAGCCTTACATCCGTCCGCAGGATGCAGGCAACAGAACTCTTTGCAGATATCTTACCGTTACGGATGACGACGGCGACGGACTCAAGTTTGTTTTTGACGATGAATATTTCAACTTTAACGTCAGAGAATACACACAGAAGCTTCTTCAGAAAGCAGGTCATCAGGAAGATCTTCACGATGAGGACACCGTTGTTGTCAACATCGACGGCTTCACACGAGGCACAGGCACCGCAAGCTGCGGACCCGACATTCTTCCTCAGTTCGAGGTTGACGGAAGCAAGGGTCTTGAATTCAGCTTTTATATGATTCCCGAAGCAAAATAAAAATTAATAGCCGCAGGCATCCCCGCTTGCGGCTGTAATTTTAAAGGAGGAAAATCAGATGAAATCAAAAGTATATTTTTCAAAAGAGATATCACCCGAAAAGGTTTTGGAATTATATAATAAGGTTGGTAAAAACCTCGAAGGCAAGGTTGCCGTTAAGGTTCATTCGGGTGAAATCGGAAATCAGAATTTTATTTCCGCAGAATTCTGGAAACCCGTTATTGATGCCGTTAACGGAACTGTTGTTGAATGCAACACAGCCTATGAAGGCGCCAGAAACACAACCGAAAAGCACTTCCAGACTATGGAAGAACACGGCTGGACAAAGAATTTTAACGTTGATATTCTTGATTCCGAACAGCCCGATATGATTCTTCCGATTAAAAACGGAACAAACATCAAAGAAAACTTTGTCGGCAAGAATATTGCAAACTATGACTCCGTGCTTGTTCTTTCACATTTCAAAGGACATCCTATGGGCGGTTACGGCGGCGCGATAAAACAGCTTTCAATCGGCTTTGCTTCATCCTACGGCAAGGGTTATATTCACGGTGTCGGCAATCCTGATAACTTCTGGACCTCCGACCACGATTCATTTCTCGAATCAATGGCTGAATCCGCATCATCCGTCATTGATTATTTTAACGGCAATATAATATATATTAATGTAATGATGAATATGTCGGTTGACTGCGACTGCTGCGCCGTTGCGGAAGACCCCTGTATGAAAGATATCGGCATTCTTGCTTCAACCGACCCCATTGCAATCGACAAGGCTTGCCTTGACCTTGTTTATGCCGCAACCGATGACCCCGGCAGAGACCATCTCATTGAAAGAATCGAAAGCCGAAACGGTGTTCATACAATTGACACCGCGCTCACACTCGGCTACGGTACAACAGAATACGAGCTTGTCGAAATATAAATCACATAACGGAGAAAGAGCAGAGTCAATCCGACTCTGCTCTGTATTTTTATATTGTATAACCTTTATCTTTTATTGCTTTCACAACGCTGTCAACACATTTTCTGCATATTTCTTCCGATGAAGCTTCAGCCATAACTCTGATAACGGGTTCCGTACCCGATTCTCTGACAAGAATTCTGCCCGAATCACCGAGTTCAAGTTCTGCTTTTTTCACCGCTTCCTGAACATCGGCATCCGATTTAACGGCAGGTTTATCGCTCACTCTCACATTTTCAAGCACCTGCGGATAAAAATCAAAGCCTTCGCAAAGCTTGCTCAAAGGTAATTTTTTATCCATCATAACTTCCATAACCTTCAGGCTGGTCAGAATTCCGTCACCCGTTGTTGCAAATTTTGAGAATATGATGTGTCCCGACTGCTCACCGCCAAGTCTGTTTTTGTTTTTCATCATATAATCGTAAACATATTTATCGCCTACTGCGGTTTTTGCATAATCTATGCCAAGACCGTCAAAAGCCTTATAAAGACCGAAATTAGACATAACGGTTGTAACAACTGTATTATTGGTCAGCTTTCCGTTTTCTTTCATATATTTGGCGCAAATATAAAGGATATGGTCACCCGTCACAACATTGCCTTTTTCATCGATGCAAAGGCATCTGTCAGCATCGCCGTCATAGGCAAAGCCGACATCAAGTCCGTTATCAACCACATATTTTGCAAGCACGTCAATATGAGTTGAGCCTGCATTATCGTTAATGTTAACTCCGTTCGGTTCAGCGTTTATAACATAGGTTTTTGCACCGAGAGCATCAAAAACAGATTTTGCAATATTCCAGGAGCTTCCGTTTGCGCAGTCAAGGCCGATTTTCATTCCTCTGAACGAATACAAGCCGAGTGAAATAAGGTAACCGATATATCGGTTTCTGCCGGATATATAATCGATTGTTCTTCCGATTTTATCTTTTTGGGCAAAAGGTATTTCGTTTTGTTTACATCCGAAAATTTCGAGCTTTCCGTCGATATAATCTTCAATATATTCCGTTGTTTCATCGTCCAGCTTTTCGCCTTCGCGGTTGATAATCTTTATTCCGTTGTCATAATACGGATTATGGCTTGCCGAAATCATTATTCCGCAGTCAAATCCGTCAATTTTTGTTATATACGCAACGGAAGGAGTTGTTGTTACGTGAAGCATATATGCATCCGCACCCGAAGCCGTAAGACCTGCAACAAGTGTATATTCAAACATATAGCTCGAGCGCCTTGTATCTTTTCCAATAACGAATTTTGCAGGTTCATCCGACCCCGAACGCTTTTTAAGTTCGTTATAATACCAGCCGAGAAACCTGCCGACCTTGTATGCGTGGTCTGCTGTAAGAGTAACATTTGCTTCACCGCGGAAACCGTCTGTACCGAAATATCTGCCCATAAATATCCCCTTATCTGTTTTCTTTTTTTATGATTATGCCGCCTGTTTTATAAATGCTTTCAGGCGGAACAAAACCGCGTACACACGAAAGAGGATAAATATTTGATTTTTTGCCGATAACCGTACCGGGATTAAGAACGCTGTTGCAACCGACCTCAACACAATCGCCGAGAATTGCGCCGAATTTTTTAAGGCCCGTTTCAATCTTTTCGTTGCCGTTTTTAACGGTCACAAGCGACTTGTCGGATTTGACATTTGATGTTATTGCACCTGCACCCATATGGGATTTATAACCGAGAATGCTGTCGCCGACATAATTATAATGCGGAACCTGAACACCGTCAAAAAGAATAACATTTTTAAGTTCCGTAGAGTTGCCAACAACGCAGTTTTCGCCGACAAGAGCAGAACCTCTGATAAACGCGCAATGTCTGATTTCCGCCCCTGCACCGATAATGCAAGGAGAACCGACAAACGCTGTCGGCGCAACAACAGCGGTTTTATGAACCCAGATGTCGGGTGAAATTTCGTCATATTCTTCATTATTTAATTTTTTGCCGAGTTCAAGAATTAAATTTTTTATTCCCGAAAGAGCATCCCAGGGATATTCAAAACCCGAAAGATACTCCCCCGCCTGCGAATGCGACAAATCAAAAAGTTCGGAAGTTTTAAGCATCGTAACAGCCTTTCAAATTAAATTCAGAATTATTATATGAAATAATATAAAGAAATATTATCATAAAAATTACCGATAAATTTCAGAGGCTTTTTTTAATGCTTCAACCGAAAATGACGGAATTCTTCCCAGACCGTCAGGACCGATATTCAGAAGATAATTCACACCGAGTGAATTAAGGCGTTTTCTACGCTCAACAATTTCTTCCGCCGTAACCCAATTCTGATCATAGTATTTATATCCCCACGAGCTGTTGAGTGTGCCTGCGGTTTCGTAAAGACCGTAAGGTGAAAATTTAAATCCGTCAAGGCTGTTCGGGTCGGAATTTTCATTAACTTTAAACTCCGTGGGATATTCGTTGTCACCGAGCGACACATAATCATATGCGCCGTTGCCGATTCTTGAATTTATAAGGCAGTCAGGCTGATATTCCTTGACAAGTGAGTTCAGCTCAAGGCTCTGTTCTTTTGTGATTGTGTGCGGTACATCAAACCAGATAAGGCATAAATCGCCGTACTGAGTCAGAATTTCTTTGACCTGGGGTTTTATTTTTTCTTCAAAACAAATTCTGAAATCTTTTTTGCTCCTGTCGGGAAAATCCCAGTTATTATCCCAGGAAGTGCCCGAACAACCCGCAAAATTGTCGTAGCCACCGCCGTGAGGATGGTGCCAGTCAAGCTCCTGAGAATAATAAAGACCGAATTTCAATCCGTGCTTATAGCAGGCTTCGCCAAGCTCCGCAACAACGTCTCTGCCAAAGGGCGTTGCATCAACTATATTGAACGAGTCTGCCTTTGATCTGAACATTGCAAACCCGTCGTGATGCTTGGAAGTGAAAACGAAATATTTCATTCCGCAAGCCTTTGCAAGCTTTATCCATTCGTCGGCGTTAAAATATATCGGATTGAATATATCGGCAAGCTTTGAATATTCGGCATTGGGAATCGGCATATTGCTCTGAATCCATTCCGCATAGTCAAGCACTCTTCTGCCCTTCCATTCACCGCCGAGAAGCGAATACAGTCCCCAATGAGCCATCATTCCGTATTGAGCATTGCGGAACCATTCTCTGTTATTCATTTTTACCACCTCAGATTGATTATACAATATTATATTGTTATGTCAATTATACAATCTGCACATAACAAATCAAAAAGAAAAGTTGCACTTTATTTAGTATTAAAATTGACAAAGGCAAGAACATATTGTATAATTAAATTCCAAAAGAAAGTCATCTGTGTGACTGACGGATAATGCGGATCACCGCAAGGGAATACAGATGAAATACAGCCGACCGTCTGGGCGATTCAGTTTTAATTTTTAAGACTGATTTGCCCATTTTTGTTTATATACAGGTAAATCAGCAAAACAAGGAGGAAAAATGCAATGAAACACAACAATTGGAACGGATTTAAAGCAGGTGTATGGCAGGATGAAATCAATGTTCGCGACTTCATTCAGCAGAACTACAAAGAATACTGCGGAAATGATGAATTCCTTGCAAAAGCAACCGCACGCACCGAAGGTCTCAACAAAAAGCTTCAGTCGCTTTTTGCGCTTGAACGTCAGTTCGGCGGAGTTCTTGATATCGATACCGCAACAGTTTCCTCTCTGACAAGTTATTCACCCGGATATATTGACAAAGAAAACGAAATCATTGTCGGTATTCAGACAAACAGACCTCTTAAAAGAGGTGTTAACCCCTTCGGAGGTATGAGAATGGTGCGCCAGGCTTGCGAAGCTTACGGCTACAAGCTCGGCAGAAAAGTTGAAGAAGAATTCAAATTCAGAACAACTCATAACGACGGTGTTTTCCGTGCATATACAGATGAAATGCGTCAGGCAAGAAAGTGCCACGTTATCACAGGTCTCCCCGATGCATACGGCAGAGGCAGAATCATCGGCGACTACCGCAGAGTTGCTCTTTACGGCGTAGACAAGCTCATTGAAGAAAAGAAAAAGGATAAGAAAGAGCTTGCAAACGGAACTTTCAACACAGAAATGATTCGCCTTGACGAGGAGCTTTTCCAGCAGATTGCATTCCTCGGTTATATGAAAGAAATGGCTGCAATGTACGGCTACGACATAAGCCAGCCCGCAGGTAACGCAAGAGAAGCAATTCAGTGGACTTATTTTGCATATCTCGCTGCAATCAAAGAGCAGTACGGCGCGCCAATGTCGCTCGGCAGAGTCAGCTCATTCTTTGATATTTATATTGAAAGAGATATCGAAAACGGAATCCTTACCGAAGAAGGCGCTCAGGAGCTTTTTGACGATTTCGTTATGAAGCTCAGAGTTGCACGCCATCTCCGCACACCCGAATATAACGAGCTTTTCGGCGGCGACCCGATGTGGATTACCGAAGCTGTCGGCGGTATGGGCGAGGACGGCAGAACACTTGTTACAAAGAGCAGCTTCCGTGTTCTCAACACTCTTTACACTCTCGGTTCATCCCCCGAACCCAACCTCACAGTTCTCTGGTCGAATTCACTTCCCGAAAACTTCAAAAAATTCTGCGCAAAGGTTTCTGCGGATACTGATTCGATTCAGTACGAAAATGACGATATTATGCGTCCCATTTACGGCGACGACTATGCAATTGCCTGCTGTGTTTCCGCAATGAAGGTTGGCAAGCAGATGCAGTTCTTCGGCGCAAGATGCAACCTTGCAAAGCTTCTCCTCATCGCAATTAACGGCGGTTTTGACACAACAAGCGGAATCCATATCGGCCCTCAGTTGCCCGTAATGGACGGCGATAAGCTTGATTTTGACGAGATTATGAAGCGTTTCGAAGTATATATCAGCTGGATGAGCAATCTTTACGTCAACACAATGAATATCATCCACTATATGCACGATAAATACGCATATGAGAAAACCCAGATGGCTCTTCACGACACAAAGGTCGGCAGATTTATGGCATTCGGCATTGCAGGTCTTTCCGTTGTCGCCGATTCACTCAGCGCAATCAAATTCGCAAATGTCAAACCCATAAAGAATGAGAACGGCTTTATTGTTGATTTTGAAACTCAGGGCGATTTCCCCAAATACGGCAACGATGACGACAGAGTTGACCTTATTGCAAAGGATATGGCTCACCGTATGATTACGGAGCTTCGAAAAACTCCCGCATACAGAAATGCAGAGCATACTCTTTCCGTTCTCACCATCACCTCAAACGTTATGTACGGCAAGAATACGGGCGCAACTCCCGACGGCAGAAAGGCTTCGGCTCCCTTTGCACCCGGCGCGAATCCTATGCATAACAGAGAAGAAAACGGCGCACTTGCTTCTCTCAACTCTGTTGCAAAAATCAGCTATGACGATTGCCGTGACGGCGTTTCAAACACCTTCTCAATCACTCCCGAAGCACTCGGCAGAAGCGATGACGAAAGAATCACAAATCTTGTTTCGATTCTCGACGGCTACTTCGCAAAGAAAGCTCATCATATCAATGTTAACGTTCTCAACCGAGAAACTCTTATGAAGGCTTATGAGGATCCCGAGGCATATCCCAACCTCACAATCCGTGTTTCGGGTTATGCTGTAAACTTCAACAAGCTTTCAAGAGAACAGCAGAGAGAAGTTATCAGCAGAACATTCCACGAGGCAATGTAATTATGAACGGCAGAATCCATTCAATTCAGAGCCTCGGCGCTCTTGACGGACCGGGAATCCGCTTTGTTGTGTTTATGCAGGGATGTCCGCTCAGATGCGGATGCTGTCATAACCCCGACACATGGGATTTCGGTATCGGAACGGAATACTCACCCCGTGAAATTGCCGACAAAGCAGTAAGATACAAAGAGTATTTCGGTGCGGAAGGCGGAATTACCGTTTCGGGCGGTGAGCCTCTCTGTCAGCCTGAATTTGTCAAAGAACTCTTTGAACTTTGCCACACAGAGGGAATCAACACCTGCATTGACACATCGGGTTGTTACCTTAACGACCAAATCAAAGAGCTTCTGGAAGTGACCGACCGAGTTTTGCTTGATATCAAATATACTGATAACGAGCATTATAAAAAATATGTCGGATGCGAGCTTGGAACGGTTATTGAATTCCTTGAATATCTTGATTCGCAGAACATTCCCGTAACGCTCAGGCAGGTTATCATCCCCTCTCTTAATGATAATGAGGATAACATTCTCAGACTCAAAGAAATCAAGAATAAATATTCCTGCATCGATAAAACAGAGCTTCTTGCGTTCAAAAAAATCTGTCAGGTTAAATATGACGAAATGGGAATTGATTTTCCGTTTGCGGATATCCCGTCACCTGATAAAGAAATAATGGCAAGACTTGAAAAGTTGATTAACAATTAAATTTTGATTTCGGCAGTTTCAAAAACTGCCGAATTTTTATTGTCAATCGGTTATTTCTTTGCTATAATATCTCGTGAAAGACGGTGTTGATATGTTTAATTTTTTTATTGAAGAAGGCAACAGACATAACAACCGCTATATGATAAGCGGTGCGGACTATAATCACATAAAAAACGTTCTCAGAATGAAAATCGGCGATGAATTCCTTGTGAGCGAAAACAACGTCAGCAATCTCTGCCGTATCGAAAGCTTTGAGGGCGAATGCGTTATTGCGGAGATAGTTGAAGAAAGATTTCAGGATACAAACCTCCCCATAAAAATTTATCTTTTTCAGGGACTGCCCAAGAGCGATAAAATGGAGCTGATTATCCAGAAAGCCGTTGAACTCGGCGTTGAGGGTGTTATCCCCGTTGAGATGAACCGATGCGTTGTTAAGCTTGACGATAAAAAAAAGAAAAGCAAAACGGAGCGCTGGCAGGCAATCGCTGAGAGCGCCGCAAAGCAGAGCAAACGCAGCTCCATACCCGAGGTTCATAATGTTATGAGCTATAAGCAAGCACTTGCCAAGGCATCGGAGCTTGACGTTTTTATGGTTCCGTATGAATGTAAGGACGGTATGGATTCAACAAAAAATGCTCTCAAAAAAATAAAGAATGGTATGTCGGTCGGAATTTTAATCGGTCCCGAGGGAGGTTTTGAGCTGAATGAAATTGACGCCGCAATCGGTGCGGGCGGCATCACCGTATCGCTTGGAAAACGCATTTTGAGAACCGAAACAGCTGCAATAACTGCAGTCGGAATGTGTATGCTTTATGCCGAAATGACATTAGAGTGACGGGAGCAATCCGAACTATGCCTGAAAGCAAGTCTTTTCAACGCTTTTCGGCGTTTCGGGATTGAAAGGCGTCAGCCTTCCTGCTCCCTCAACCGCCAAAAATCATTTAAAAATCTTTCGCTTTCAGGTCGAAGATTTTTTATCGTGAGGATTTTTGGCTTATCAAGGCACAAAACGGAGCAAATCCTTGGCGGATTTGCGAGTATTTTAACACAGAGAAGACGGAAATCATCCGATAAAAAACACAGTTCGGGTTACTTCCGCCACTCTAACGGAGATAATGAATGAAAGAATTACCTGTTGAATATTCCTCGAGAATGAAAAATCTTCTCGGAGCAGAATACGATGATTATATCAAAGCGCTGAACGGTTCGCCCGTGCGTGCATTCAGGGTCAATACGGACAAAATCCCACTTGATGATTTTGAGAAAATCAATATCTTTTCAAGCGAAAAAATTCTGTATGTTGAAAACGGTTTTTATCTTGATTATGATAAAATCGGAAATCATCCCTATCATCACGCAGGAATGATTTATGTTCAGGAGCCGGGAGCTATGGCGCCTGCCGAATGCATTGATATTGAACCCGATTGGAAGATTCTCGATATGTGTGCCGCTCCCGGCGGTAAAAGCACACAGCTGAAAAACAAGCTCGGAGAAAAAGGTATTCTTGTATCTAATGAAATAATTCCCTCGCGGTGCAAAATTCTTACGGGTAATATAGAAAGACTCGGTCTGCGAAACTGCGTTACAACCTGTATGGACACATCAAAGCTTGCAAGGATGTTCCCGAAAACGTTCGACCTTGTTATGTGCGATGCGCCTTGTTCGGGCGAAGGGATGTTCCGCAAGGAAGAGGTTGCAATTGATGAATGGAGCGTTGAAAACGTTATCAAATGCGCCGACAGACAAGAGGAAATCCTTGAAAATGCATCAATTCTTGTCAGAAACGGCGGTTATATTATTTATGCAACCTGCACTTTTTCGCTTGAAGAAAACGAAATGACGGTTGATAATTTTCTGAAAAAGCATCCCGAATTTGAGATTGTTCCCGTAAATGAAGATGTGAGAAACAATACGGTTGACGGAATTTTATTTGACGGATGTGAGAGCAAAAACATAAATTTCACAAGACGTTTTTATCCGCACAAAAGCAAAGGCGAAGGTCAGTTTATGGCTTTGCTTCATAACACTCTTGAATACAATGAAAATTCATTCACAAAACACACTCAGAACACAAAAATTGATAAAATAATAACCGATTTTCTTGATGATGTCCTTGCTGATTATGACAAATCGGATGTGATGATTTATAACGGAAACCCCGTATATTTTTCATCGGATTTCGAAGTTCCGAAGGGCGCGGCATTCTGCTGCGGCGTTACAATCGGAGAAATCAAAAAGAATTATATTCTCCCACATCATCAGTTCTTTATGGCTATGGGTAATGATTTCAAGCGTAAAATCAATCTTACCGCCGAATCGGATAATTTGAAAAAATATCTGCACGGCGAAGAATTTGAAACAGACTGCGAAAACGGCTGGGCTGTTGTTACGGTTGACGGATGCACCGTCGGCGGCGTAAAAGTTGTTAACGGCAGAGCGAAAAATCATTATCCCAAAGGACTGCGAACAAAATAAAATTATGCTCCCGAATCCGTTTTGGATTGGGAGCATTTATTATCTGTAATATTTATTTGATTTTTTCAGGTAGTCTACAAGCATCATTGTCCAGTCGGTCTGGATAAAGTCAAAACCTCTGTCAGCAAGCCAGCCCCAACCGAAATCCTCGGAAACAGTCAGAGCGCTGTCATCGCTGTGACCGCCTGCAAGCTGATCCTTGTAATCATAGATTATCGAATTAACCCAGACGAGCTTGCCGTCATTGTGCATCATATCAATGAATTCCTTGCCTGCAAGCGGAGAATCATCCTTTTCAAAAAGAACCTCCGCACCGATGTAATTTATGTTGCGGTTCAGTAATTCTTTATGCATCGGATGCACTTCGGAAACAATCGGAATAAACGGCAATTCAGGGCAGAGATTCTCAAGAACGGAAAGCACTTTTTCGGAAATCTTGCTCTTGACAAGCATCTGCTCTGTCATTCCGTGACGCTTAATTGTATTATATATCTTTTCGGGATTATCCCAGAATTTATCAATGTTGATAAAGCATCTGCCTTTGAACTGCTCAAGAAAGTCATCAAAAGATGCAATCGGAAATTGAGTCGGAGTTCTGTCAAAATTAACATATTTTATTTTTTTGATGCTGCCAAAAGACCTTGTTTTCAGAGAAACAAAGCGGTTAAGATGGGCAATTTCCATCCCGGGATGAAACAGAAAAAGCTTTCCGTCACGGCTGCAGCTGACATCAACTTCAATCATATCCGCGCCCTGTTTGAGAGCGATTTCATATGATGCCATTGTGTTGCAGGGAATGTTTCCGCCCGATGCACCTCTGTGAGCAACAACAATAATATTTTCTTTTGCTTTTTCAAGAAGATTAAAACTCATAATAAAACTCCGTTTTTGTTTTTAATTCATTATATCATTGTTATAATTGTTTTTCAATATTGCAACGGTTAATTTAATATGTTATACTTTTAAAAAATTGAATTCCGGAGGTTAAGAATGTCAGAATCGATTAAATATAAAAATCCGTCACTTTCGGCTGAAAAACGTGCAGAGGACTTGCTTTCAAGAATGACGTTGAGAGAAAAAATTGCTCAGCTTGATATGAAATTCGGCAGCAATTACTGCACCGAAACAGAAGACGTTGACCGCTGTTCTGTAAAAGCAACTTCAGATTACGATTGGGATAAGCTCCGCGAGGATTTCCCAGACGGTCTCGGTTATGTTCACGATAATTACTCCGTACCTGCCGTAATGAATAAGGTTCAGAAATTCTTTATTGAAAATTCAAGGCTGGGCATTCCCGTTATTTTCACCGGTGAAGCCCTTCACGGAATTGCAGGCACAAGAGCAACCATTCTCCCGATTCCGACAGCGTGGGCGGCTACATTCGAGCCGAAATATGCTTATGAAGCAGGCCGTGTTATCGCAACGGAAACACGTTCACTCGGTATTCACGAGATTCTTTGTCCCAACCTCGATGTTGCCCGCGACCCCCGTTGGGGAAGAACGGAAGAAACCTTCGGTGAGGATACCTGCCTTTCAACAAAAATGGCTGTACAGATTGTAAAAGGTCATCAGAACGGCGATATTTCCGCAAAGGATTCCGTTATCTCCGAACCGAAGCATTACTGCATTCACGGCATTCCCGAGGGCGGAGTTAACTGCGGCACGGCAAGAGCGGGCGTAAGAGAAATCGAAAGCTGTTATCTTCCTGTTTTTGAAGCGGCATTCAAAGAAGGCGGCGCGTATGATGTTATGGTCAGCTACAATTCGATTGACGGCGACCTGATGATGACATCAAAGCATTATCTCAAGGAAGTTCTTAAGGAAAGATTCGGACTCAAGGGCATCTGCCGCTCCGACTGGGGCGGACTACGCAGAGTTCATTATCTTCATAAAATGGCTAAAAACGAAAAAGAAGCCATTTATCTTTCAAAGAAAAACGGACTTGATTGCCAGGGTGGCGATGAATATCCCAATAAGCTCTGGGTTGATTCGCTTGAAGAACTCGTAAATGAAGGCAGAATCGACGAAGAAAACATCAACGAATCCTGCCGCCGTGTTCTTACTCTTAAATTCAAACTCGGACTTTTTGAAAATCCTTATACTGATGAAGAAGAGTTTAAATCCGTCATCAACAAGCAGGAGCACCTTGATAAAGCTCTTGAAATAGCACAGAAATCAATCATTCTTCTCAAAAATAACGGTATTCTTCCGCTTGATAAATCAAAATATAAAACAATCGCACTCATAGGACCTTCATCGGATAAAGTACGTCTCGGCGGTTACTCGGCTAAACCCGTTGGCAGAAATCTTAAAACTATTTTTGATATTTTAAAAGCAGAGCTTCCCGATGCTGAAATTCTTCAGTGCGACGGATGCGGTATCAGCGACGGCGATTTTGAATTTGCACTTTCCGATCAGCATCATCTCAGCGGAATTGAAGCGGAAATATATGCTGAAAACTTTGCTGAAGCAATCCAAATCGCTAAGAAATCCGACCTTATTATCTTCTGCGGCGGTGACGACACAATTTCAAGTGGCGAAGGCAGAGACAGATGCGAACTTACTCTTTGCGGAAAACAGAGTGAACTTCTCAAAAGCCTTTCCGAAACCGGTAAGCCGCTCATATTCACTATGATTCACGGCAAACCTCTTGCCATTAAAGAAGAAAGCGAAATTTCCGATGCCGTTCTTTCGTGCTGGTTTGGCGGAGAAAGCGGTTCGCAGGCAATCTGCGATGTTCTTCTCGGCAAGGTAAATCCCGGCGGAAAACTCCCCTTCTCGCTCCCCCGCAGGTCAACAATGATTCCCTGCTATTATTCGATGCTTCCGGGCGCGAGCAACGAATACTATGAAGGCAGAGGAGATGCGCTATATCCCTTCGGGTTCGGTCTGAGCTACACTGAATTCGAATATTCCGATTTGACTCTTACAAAAACAGGCGTAAACGATGTCAATGTTAAAGTTACGATTAAAAACATCGGCAAAACTAGCGGCGATGAGGTTATTCAGATTTATGTAGATGACTGCGAAAGCACGGTTGTTACACCCACCGTACTGCTCAAGGATTTTGCCCGCATAACTTTGAATCCTGAAGAATCCAAAACAGTTGAATTCAATCTCGGATTTGATGCATTCAAGCTTCTCAATCAGGATTATGAATGGGTTGTTGAACCCGGTAAATTCACAGTCTATGCCGCTTCTTCATCAAGAGACCTCAGACTCAGCGCTGACATTATTCTTGATTAAATTATAAAACTCCCCTCGAACTGAACTGCCCCAAATTGTGCGGACAGTACAAAAACACCCCTATGGCAGAAAATATTAACTTTTAAGCGACATACTGACTTCGTTTTTCAAGCGGAGTCAGTTTTGTTTTTAGTTGAATTCTTTCGTTGTTGTAAAAATGTA
>JAZSLR010000046.1:0-16456 GCA_045535475.1 Acutalibacteraceae bacterium
AAAATCCGAGAGCGGGAATGGCGCTTACAGCCCTTGCGGGTCCGCTTTCCAACCTTCTTATGGCGCTTTTCTTTATGATTCTTGCCAACGGATGTTCGCTTGTTTATAATTCAAGCGCTTCCGTTGTTGCGCAGGTTTCGATAATATTTTTCAGCGTTGCGGCTCAGATTAATGTCAGCCTTGCAGTTTTCAATCTTATTCCCATTCCGCCGCTTGACGGCTCAAGAATTGCAAATCTTCTCATTCCGCAGAAATATTATTTTAAAATAATGCAGTATGAACGCTACATTATTCTCGGCGTTTTTGCACTGATTGTTTTCGGTATTCTTGATAAACCGCTCAGCTTTATAACGAGTATTGTTATGATTGGCATTGATTTTATCGCAAGCCTGCCGTTCTTACCGTTCACTTAATAACCGAAAGGGGTTATTTCTTTGGAAAAACTACAGTATAAGCTGGAGGTCTTTGAAGGACCTATGGACTTGCTTCTTCAGCTTATTTCAAAAAAGAAGGTCAGCATCAATGATGTACCCATTATGGAAATTATTGAGCAGTACCTTGAATATGTCCGTCAGATGCAGGATGATAACCTTGAGGTTTCGAGCGAATTTCTTGAAATGGCGGCAAGACTTTTATATATCAAAACCGTATCACTTCTTCCAGTTCACGAGGAAGCCGAAAAGCTTGTTGAAGAGCTCAGAGGTGAACTCACGGAATATCAGGACTGCAAGATGGTTGCGGGTAAGCTTCAGAATCAGGCAAAGGGATTTGATTTTTATTCAAGACCCCCCGAAGAAATTGAAGTTGATATGACATATACAAGAATCCACGAGCCTTTTGAAATCTTTAAGGCATATATTGCCGCCGTCGGTAAAGGCAAACGAAAGCTTCCGCCGCCGATTGAAGCATTCAGAGGAATCGTTGCTCATAAAATCGTTTCCGTTTCATCAAGAATCGGTTTTATAATTGAAAAATTCAAGAGCAGGAAAAAACATAGTTTTATTTCATTTTTTGAAGAATCTGAGTCACGCTCCGAAATGGTTGCAACCTTCCTTGCTTTGCTTGCTATGGCAAAAGCAAAAAGAGTTCAGATTGACGGAAGCGGCGATGATGTTGAAATAACATTGCTTGAAGGCGGAGAGGAGAGTATTGAAATTGACGAATGAACAAATTCGCGCAGCTTGCGAGGCAATTCTTTTTGCATCGGGCGAGCCGGTTGAAATATCACGAATTGCCCAGGCACTTGAACTTGAAGCTGATGTTGTGTCCGGTGCTCTCTGGGAGCTCTCGATGGCTCTTGATGAGCGTCAGAGCGGTATCTGCCTGCTTCGCCTCGGAAGCAAATATCAGCTGTGTTCACGCGTTGAGTATGCACAGCAGGTCAGAAATGTTCTTGACTTAAAGAAGAATGCTCCTCTTTCTCCCGCTGCTTTTGAGGTGCTTGCCGTTGTTGCATATAATCAGCCGGTAACAAAAGCTTACATTGAGCAGATAAGAGGCGTTGATTGCTCCGGTGTTGTTGCAACGCTTTGTCAGAAGGGGTTGCTTGAAGAAAAGGGCAGGCTTGACCTTCCTGGCAGACCTCTTCTTTACGGCACAACTCCCGATTTCCTCAGATGCTTCTGCTTATCATCATTGTCGGATTTGCCCGAGCTTCCCGAGAAACCCGAAATCGGTCAGGAACCCGATGATGAGATTGATAATGAGCAGGGTGAGCAGATAAGAGATTTCTTCCAGAATGACGGGGAGGCGGTAGATTGACAGCACTTTTAATTATTCTCGGAATCATAGCATTTTTTATTGTCTTGCTTTCGATAAAGGTTGTTGTCACCGTCCATTATGAAGATGACGTAGAGCTTTCCGTCGGTTGGTTATTCCTTAAGTTTAAAATTCTTCCTTCAGAGAAAAAAGAAAAAAAGCCTGAGAAGGAGAAGAAACCCAAGGAAGAAAAGCCGAAGGAAGAAAGCGAGATAATTAAAGAACCAAAAAAGAAAAAGCAGGATAATATGTTCGTGCGATTTTACCGCAACAGAGGTGTTGAGGGTGTTGTTCAGCTTATTAAAGATGCCGCAAAGGCAGTCGGCGGAATGTTCAAGAGAATCGGCAGAGCGTTTCTGTTTGAAGAGCTTTTTATTTCTCTGACAGTCGGCAAAGGCGATTCCGCACAGACCGCAATCAAATACGGCGAAACCTGCTCGGCGGTATTCCCTGCAATGGGTCTTATAGTCAGCACAATGCGTGTAAAAAAATACAGTCTTGAAATCAATCCCGATTTCATTTACGGCAACAGCAACGCAAAGCTTCATACTAAAATTTCGGTCAGACCGATAAAGCTTATCAATGCCGTAATAGTTGTTGCATTTGAACTTCTGTTCAAAGTCGTTATAAAACTGCTTAAGCACAGCAAGGCGCAGAAACCCGACGTGGAAAAGCAGATTATAAATAAACAGTCATAAAATTGAAAGGTGGAAAACAAAATGAAAGAACAGTCAGCATCAGGTATCCTCGGCACATCAATTGAAAAGATAAAGGATCTTGTTGATGTCAGCACAATTATCGGCGATCCCATTAAAATCAGCGAATCACTTCAGATTATTCCTGTTTCAAAGGTTACTTACGGTTTTGCTTCAGGCGGTACTGATTTCCCCTCAAAGAATAATCAGGAACTCTTTGGCGGCGGCGGAGCAGGCATCACCATTTCACCCGTTGCATTCCTTGTTGTTAATAACGGCAGTGTTTCCGTTAAATATATCAATGCCGCAGAAGGCTCGGTTGAAAGAGTAATCGGAATGGTGCCTGATATCGTAGACAAGGCAACAGATGTTATCAGCCAGCTTAAGAATAAGGACAATACCGTTGATAACGCAATCAACGATTATATGGCATCAACAGAGCCCAACGCATAATTTGCAGTATTAATTGACCGTTAAATCCGCATATATTTTATTATTTGAATATGTGAGGATGAGACAGTTGGTAAAGAGAATAATTGCATTTTTAACGGCACTGACAACTTTGGTATTGTTTGACGTTTCGGCTTATGCCTCTGTCGGAGTTTCGGCAGAAAGCGCCGTGCTTATGTGTGCGGATAACGGTGAAATTTTGTTTTCACGCAATGCGGACAGACAGCTTTCGATGGCAAGCACAACAAAAATAATGACTTCACTCATTGCGATTGAATATGCAATGCCCGAAGCGGAAGTTGTTGTTACCAAAGAAATGGTTTCCGTTGAAGGAACCTCTATGGGACTTATGCCGGGTGACAGCGTTTCAATCAGAGAGCTTGTATACGGTATGCTGCTTCAGTCCGGCAATGACGCTGCCAATACGGTTGCTTACGTTATCGGCGGAAGTCGGGACGGATTTGCAAAGCTGATGAATGAGCGTGCCCGCGAAATCGGAATGGATAACACCAATTTCGTGACAGCTTCGGGACTTGATGATGAAAATCATTATTCAACAGCATATGATATGGCGTTGCTTGCTGCGGAATGCATAAAGAACCCCGAGTTTGCGGAAATATGCCGTCAGAAAACAGCAAAGCTGACCTACGGCAATCCGCCCTATGCTCGCACGCTGACCAACCATAATAAGCTTCTTTGGAAATATTCCGATTCAATCGGCATCAAAACCGGTTTTACAAAGAAAAGCGGAAGATGTCTTGTCAGTGCGGCAGAAAGAAACGGTGTTACTCTTATTGCCGTGACGCTCAATGCTCCCGATGATTGGAATGATCATATCTCGATGTTTGAATACGGCTTTTCAAAGTGTAAAGGTGTTCACATCGGGTGTGACCTCAGCGGAGTTGCAGTTAATGTTGTTGGTGGTGAAAAAAATACGGTCGGAGTAAGACTTTCGCATAATCCGGTTCGTGTTGCAGGCGAGATGTCATATTGCCGAATACTGCTCAGACCGATTGAATATGCACCGATACCCAAAGACACTGTTCTCGGAACAGCCGTATTCTACTCGGGGCATAATATAATTGATGAAGTTCCGCTTCTTGCGAACGAATCTATATATATCATACCTGTTCCGATTGATGAAACCCCGAAAAAGAGCAATTTATTCATTGATTTTATAAAGATAATAAAAGATTATTTTAATGTTTCCGGTGGTGAACCAAGTGGCCGATAATAAAATCAGGCTTCAGAAATTTCTTTCAGAGGCAGGTGTTGCCTCAAGACGCAAGGCTGAAGAAATGATAAGAAACGGTCTTGTTAAGGTCAACGGCAGAGTCGCTCAGATTGGTGATACAGTTGACCCGAAGAAAGATAACGTTGTTATCAAAGGTAAGAAAATCAGAAAAGAAACCAGTCTTCGCTATGTTCTTCTCAACAAACCGAGAGGATATGTTACAACAACCGACGATGATTTGGGCAGGAAGTGTGTGCTTGAGCTTGTCGGTGACATCAAAGAGCGCATTTATCCCGTCGGCAGACTCGACAGAGTGTCCGAAGGTGCATTGATAATGACCAATGACGGTGCATTTGCCAATGCTATGATGCATCCTTCAAGGCACGTTCCGAAAACATACCGTGTAACCGTCAGACCCGGTATAACCGCAGAGCAGGTTGATATTCTTTCAACCGGTGTTGACATTGACGGCAGAATGACTGCTCCCGCGGATGTCCGTGTTCTTTCAAAAGAAGATGGAAGGGCTGTTCTTGAAATTGTTCTTTACGAAGGCAGGAACAGACAGATTCGCCGTATGTGTGAGGCGCTTAATCTTGAAGTTGCAAGGCTCAGGAGAATCGCAATAGGTTCCGTCAAACTCGGAATGCTTCAGACGGGCGAATGGCGCGACCTGACTCTTCAGGAGGTTGAAAGCTTATTCAAAGCTGCAGGACTTAAGAACGGCGGTGATTCCAGATGATAAAGTTTTTACCTTATGAAGATAACGGATTTGTCGGAATGAAAGCTTTTGAAAATGATTCTGAGCTTGGATATTGCACATTTTCTCTGAGCGGATATAATATGGATTTCATTGAAGTCTGCTGTGAGAGTGATATAATCACCGAAGGTCTTGCAAGAGCCGCTATGAACTACGGTGCAAACAAAAACGTTTATATCGCAAGAATCAGGAAAGAGCATATTTGCCCTGCATTTATCAGACTCGGTTTTAAGGGAGAAGATGTTCTTGATGTTGAAATTCCGGAGGCTTTGACTTCGGGATGTTCGTGCCCGCATTAAAATATAGGAGATGTAATTACCGATGATAAAAAGTATGACCGGCTACGGCAGAGCACAGCAGCTTGCAGACGGTATGAATATAACAGTTGAAATAAAAAGTGTTAACCACAGATATTTTGAGTTTTCCTCAAAGCTTCCGAGAAGCTACGGCTTCCTCGATGAAAAGCTTAAAAGCTTTTTCAACGGTAAGCTGACACGAGGAAAAATGGAGTGCTACGTTCAGATTGAAGCAGTTGAAGAACCCGATACAGTTATCAGCCTCAATCATTCTCTTGTAAAAGGATATCTTGATGCATACAAAGAGCTTTCCGAAACCTACGGTCTTGAAAATAATATCAAGGTTTCCGATATTTCAAGAGTGAGTGATATTTTCACAGTTCGTAAGCAGGCTGCTGATGAAGATAAAATCTGGAATGCAGTCAGCGTTGTTGCTCAGGCGGCACTTGAAGGCTTTGTTGCAATGCGTGAGCGTGAGGGTGAAAGGCTCAAAGCGGATGTTCTTTCAAGGCTTGACGAAATTATTTCCAACGTTGAATTTATCGAAGCCCGCTCACCCGAAACGGTTAAAGAATATAATGAAAAACTTCTCGGCCGTCTTAAGGAGCTTCTTGCAGAAACGCACATTGAAGAGCAGAGAATCCTGACTGAAGCAGCAATATTTGCAGATAAGATTGCAGTTGCGGAAGAAACTGTCAGACTTCGCAGCCATATTTCGCAGCTTCGCTCATTCCTTGACCAGAGCGATGCAGTCGGCAAAAAGATGGACTTTCTTGTTCAGGAGCTTAACAGAGAAGCAAATACCATCGGCTCAAAGGCTCAGGACGTTGAGATTGCACGCAGAGTTGTTTCAATCAAGGCAGAGATTGAAAAAATCCGTGAGCAGATTCAGAACATAGAATAATGGAGATGTAACAATGAAATTAATTAATATCGGCTTCGGCAATATGGTTAATGCAAGCCGTCTTGTTGCGATTGTAAGCCCTGAGTCCGCACCGATTAAACGAATTATTCAGGAATGCAAAGAAAAAGGCACACTTATTGATGCAACTCACGGCAGACGCACCAGAGCGGTAATCATAACAGACAGCGATCACGTTATTCTGACGTATCTTCAGAGTGAAACTGTTGCGAACAGACTTAATGACGATATGGACGAGCTTGATGATGAGGAGGATGATGAATAATGGATAACGGTATCCTTATTATTCTTTCGGGTCCCTCGGGTTCAGGCAAGGATACGGTTCTTAACAAGCTTGTTGAAAACCGTGAGGATGTAAAGATTTCCGTTTCAATGACAACCCGTGAAAAAAGACAGGGCGAGATTGACGGAGTTCATTATTACTTTGCCGACAGAGAGTATTTTGAAAAGAATATTTCTGAAAATAAAATGCTTGAATACGCAGAATATGCAGGCAATTATTACGGCACTCCCAAAGCACCGGTTGATGAAATGCTTTCAAACGGTAAGGCTGTAATTCTCAAAATTGAAGTTCAGGGTGCCGAAAAAATCAGAAGCATTTATTCGGATGTAATCAGTATTTTCCTTATGCCGCCGTCAATGAGAGTTCTTGAAGATCGTCTCAGAGCACGTAAAACAGAGGATGAAGAAACTATCAATCACCGCCTTGTTATTGCACGCGAGGAAATGAGAAAAGCACCCGATTATGATTATGTTGTTATTAACGATACTGTTGAAAATGCAGTAGCAGGTATCGAAACAATAATAAGAGCCGAAAGACTCAGAATTTCAAGAAATAAAAAAATGATAAGTGAGGTAATCAACAATGTTTAATCCCGATTTAAGAGGAGTTCTCAAAAACCATCTCAGCCGTTATTCTCTTGTTACCGCAACAGCAAAAAGAGCAAGAGAGATTTCCGAGTATGCAGAAGAAAACAAAATTATTATGACAGAGAAGCCCGTCAGCATTGCGATTGACGAAATCATCAAGGGCGACTACGTTATCGTTGAACCCGAAGAAATCAGAA
Organism: Acutalibacteraceae bacterium; assembly: GCA_045535475.1. Taxonomy (GTDB): domain Bacteria; phylum Bacillota; class Clostridia; order Oscillospirales; family Acutalibacteraceae; genus CAG-177. The sequence goes on from JAZSLR010000046.1 coordinate 7,180, forward strand.
ATATCTGATCGCTGACTGTCGATAAAGTCGCTGAAACATAAACGAAAAGACAATGTTGCGAAACTCGTTAGCTTCTTAAAAAAATGATGTGAATTCTGACAAAGCTAAAAGACGGAGGACTGAAAATTATTTTCGTTTATTTGACGTTTTTTCTCCCGTCGACGTACCTTTGTACGCCTTCGCTCAAAGAAAACGTCATTCAGCTTCCTTTCTCAACAGCCATCGGTATTAATTTTAAATCCGTTAGCAGGGGGTGAAATCAAATGAAATATGCAAAGGTTGCCGTTGAAGCGGCAAACTTCTCCTTTGATAAAGCATTTGATTACATTATCCCCGAATCACTTGAGCAATCAGCTCAAAAAGGATGCAGAGTAACCGTTCCTTTCGGAATAAAAAATAAAAAATGCCTTGGTATAATATTTGAAATAACAGAATATTCCGATGGCACACGCCTGAAAAAAATAGCCGAAGTTCTTGATGAAAAGCCGCTTCTGAATGACGAAATGCTTTCGCTTGCGGTCTGGATTAAAGAAAGGACATTTTGCACGCTTTATGAGGCTGCTAAGGCAATGCTTCCGACGGGAATCAATCACAAAATGGTTGCATCCTACGCAGTTAATCCCGAAGCGGATGAATCGGTAATTTCTGCTTTGTCAGGAACCGAAAAAGAAGTTTTCGATTTTCTTAACGAAAAAAAAGTGTATGTTAAAGAAGAATCTGTCTGCAAGGCACTCGGACTCAGAAATGTTACGTCGCTTTTCACTGAAATGGCGAGAAAGGGAATTCTTCTTTCAAGTTATGATGCAGTCCGCAATCTCGGAGATTTGTCCGTTAAAATGATGCGTCTTGTCAGCGATGAAAGCGCTTTAAACAAAAAGCTGACTCAAAAGCAGCAGCGTATCATTGAACTTCTGACCGACATAGAAACCGCATCGGTCAAGGAAATTTGTTATTACACGGGTTTTACTCCTGCCGTTGCAAATACTCTTGTTAAGAATGGTTTTGCCGAATATTATGAGCAGGAGGTTATAAAGCTTCCCGTTTTTGCCGATAAAAAAGGAGAAAGAGCGGATATAAAACTGACTGCCGAGCAAAATGATGCTTTTAATAAGCTTACAAAGCTTGCAGCTTCGGGAAACCCTTCCGTTTCTCTTCTTTACGGTGTTACAGGAAGCGGAAAAACTTCCGTATATATGAGTGTTATCGATAAAGTCGTTGATGAGGGTAAGTCAGTTATAGTTATGGTTCCGGAAATCGGACTTACTCCGCAGACCATATCGCTTTTCTGCAAAAGATACGGCGGTGATATTGCCGTATTTCACAGTGCTCTTTCAATCAGAGAGCGTCTTGAACAGTGGAAAAGAGTCAAAAACGGAAGCGCTAAAATTATTATCGGAACAAGAAGCGCAGTTTTTGCACCTGCCGAAAACATCGGTCTTATCATTATCGATGAAGAGCAGGAGCATACATATAAATCCGAGCAGACTCCGAGATATAATGCAATAGATGTTGCAAAATACAGAGCGGCTTATCACAAATGCCTTCTTCTTCTTGCATCCGCAACTCCGAGTGTAGAAAGCTTTGCGTCGGCGCAGAGCGGTAAATATGATTTATGCAGACTCGAAAACAGATACGGCGATGCAGTTTTGCCTGAGGTTATAACTATTGATATGCGAACTGCCGAAAAAGCTGAAGGGTGTAAGGCGATCAGTCAAACGCTTTATGAAAGCCTGAAAAAGAATTATGAGGACGGTAAACAATCAATTTTATTGATTAACAGACGCGGATTTCATACTTTTGCGGCTTGTAACTCCTGCTCTGAAGTTATTTGCTGCCCTCATTGCAGTATTTCAATGACATATCACACCGCCAATAACCGGCTGATGTGTCATTATTGCGGTCATTCTGTTCCGTTCTCGAGCAAATGCCCCGAATGCGGAGAGGATGCGGTGAGATACTCGGGATTCGGTACTCAAAAAATTGAAGATGATTTAAAACGTATTCTGCCGGATGCAAAAACAGTCAGAATGGATACTGATTCAACATCCGGAAAAAATTCACACGAAAAGCTTCTGGATAGCTTTGCAAAAGGCGAATACGATATAATGATAGGCACACAGATGGTTGCAAAGGGACTTAATTTCCCGAATGTTACCCTTGTCGGAGTTGTGTCTGTTGACCAACAGCTTTATAATGATGATTTTCGCAGCCTTGAAAAAACCTTTTCGCTTCTGACTCAGGTTGTCGGAAGGTCAGGCAGAGGTAAATTCAAGGGTACTGCAATAATACAAACCTTAACACCCGAAAATGAAATAATCCGACTTGCCGCAAAGCAGGATTATGATGCATTCTTCAAAACAGAGATAAGACTACGCAAGGCTCTTGTTTATCCGCCTTACTGCGATTTGTGCGTAATCGGTCTGACGGGTGAGGACGAAATAATAGTTAAAAATGCGGCAAGGGAAACCCTTGATATGCTTAAGAAATATTCGAGCGGTGAATTCAAGGGCGAAAAAATAATTGTTCTCGGACCGATGCCCGCAAGAGTTGCAAAGGTTAACGAAAAATACAGATACAGGCTTATAATCAAGTGCCGTAATACGGCACGTTTCAGAGAAATGATTTCGAAGTTACTTGTTGAAACGGGAAAAGATTCGCGTTTTTCAAAAGTAACTGTTTATGCGGATATTAATCCGGAAAACACTTGAAAGGATTGACGTTTATGGCAATCAGAAACATCGTTAAAATCGGAGATCCGATTCTTGCAAAAAAATCACGTCAGGTAGAAAAATTTGATGACAGACTCTGGCAGCTTCTTGATGATATGAAAGAAACAATGTATCACGCAAACGGCGTTGGACTTGCAGCTGTTCAGGTCGGCATCTTAAGAAGAGTTGTTGTAATTGATTGCGGCGACGGATATATTGAATTAATCAATCCCGAAATAATCAGCAGCGAGGGAGAGCAGTTTGAGGAAGAAGGCTGTCTTTCTCTGCCGGGTGAGTCGGGCATAACCTGCCGTCCTGCTGTTGTAAGGGTAAAGGCGCAGGACAGAAACGGCAAATGGTGCATTTATAAAGGCGAAGAACTCAAGGCACGCTGTTTCTGCCACGAGCTTGACCATCTTGACGGAATTGTTTTTACTCAAAAGGTTATCAAAAAGGAGCTTTCGGAATGAGAGTAGTTTTTATGGGAACTCCCGAATTTGCAGTTCCTTGTTTACAGAAGCTTATTGACCTCGGTCATAACGTAACGGGTGTTTTCACTCAGCCCGATAAGCCTCAAGGAAGAAAAATGATTATGACTCCGCCTCCCGTCAAGGTTCTTGCAGAGGAGAACGGAATCAAGGTTTATCAGCCTTTGAAGATGCGCGACGGTACTGCTCTTGAAATGCTTAAAGAAGCAGACCCCGAGCTTTGCATCGTTGTTGCATACGGTAAAATTCTTCCCAAGGAGATTCTTGATTATCCCAGATACGGATGCATCAATATTCACGCATCGCTTCTCCCGAAGCTCAGAGGTGCCGCTCCGATTCAATGGTCAATAATCAACGGATTTGATAAAACGGGCGTTACTTCTATGCAGATGGACGAAGGACTTGATACCGGTGATATGCTTATAACACGTGATGTTGAAATCGCTGAAAATATGACCGCTGGTGAACTTCACGACGAGCTTTCCGTGCTCGGTGCATCCGTTCTTGAAGAAACAATCGATGCTCTTCTCAAAAATGAACTTAAACCCGAAAAACAGAATCACGATGAATTTACCTATGCTCCAATGCTTTCAAAAGAACTGTCACCGATTGACTGGAATTTGAGCGCTCGTGATGTTCATAATAAAATAAGAGGACTTTCTCCGTGGCCCTCGGCTAATGCAAAACTCAACGGAAAAACTGTTAAAATTCATTCGACAGTACTTTCTGATTTGAAGGGTAATGCTGCAGGTCAGATTGTTGAAACGGGCAAAAAGCTTGTTGTTTGCTGCGGTGATTTGAATTGCATTGAAATCCTCAATCTTCAGGCTGAAGGCAAAAAGGCAATGCCTGCCGTTGATTTTATGAGAGGAAATCAGGTTAATGTCGGAGATTTTTTTGAATAGAATGAAAGGAAATCGGATATGCCATATTTCTTTATAGATTATTATTACATTATTCTTGTTATCCCTGCGATGCTTCTTGCAGCTTGGGCACAGTTTAAGGTTAAATCAACCTATAATAAATTCTCCGGGGTTGAAAATTCAAGAAGAATTACGGGAGCCTATGCCGCTCAGGCAATTCTCACTCATTACGGAATAACCGATGTCAGAATTGAACAGACCTCCGGCAAACTTACTGACCATTATGACCCTAAAGCAAAAGTTATTCGTCTTTCCGAAGGTGTATATAACAGCACAAGCATTGCAGCTGTCGGCATTGCGTGCCATGAAGCGGGTCACGCCGCACAGCACGCTGAAGATTATAAACCCATCAAAATCCGTAATTCACTTATTCCCGTTTGCAATATCGGCTCAACATTGGGCATACCTCTTGCTCTCCTGGGATATTTCTTTGGCTTTGAGCCGCTTATATCTATCGGTCTTTTGCTTTATTCCGCAATTTCTCTTTTCCAGTTTGTTACTCTTCCTGTTGAATTCAATGCAAGCAAACGTGCAATAGCGGTTATCGGTGAAAGAGGACTTCTTGCCGATGATGAGGTCGGCAGTGCAAAAAAAGTTCTTTCTGCCGCGGCAATGACTTATGTCGCTTCAATGATTGTTGCTCTTGCTAACCTTCTCAGACTTGTTCTGAGATTCAGACGCAGAAATTGATTAATTTTCCCGAAAGGATGCTGAATATATGAAAAGTGCGAGGCAGGTTGCATTTGAAGCTCTTCTCAAAGTGCACCGCGACGGTGCGTATTCAAATCTTGCTGTTGACAGCCTTTTAAAAGAAAATAACGGTCTTGACGAGCGTGACAGAGCGTTTGTCTGCAACCTTGTTTACGGTACGCTTGACAGACTGATGCTCATTGATTATAACCTGGGTCTTTATCTTAATCAGCCCGTGAGAAAGCTCAAACCCGAGCTTCATACAATACTCAGAATGGGCGCTTATCAGCTTTTGTTTATGGATAAAGTACCGTCAAGAGCGGCTGTTAATGAGAGCGTTAATCTTGCGAAGGTTAATAAATCATCTTTTGCCGCTTCGCTTGTTAATGCGGTTATGAGAAGAGTATCCGATAACGGATTAAGACTTCCCGAAGGTGATGAAAAAGACCCCGATTATCTTTCAATTAAATTTTCCTGTCCCGCTTGGATTCTTTCGCTGTGGATTAATGCATACGGCTTTGAAAATGCTGTTGCACTTGCAGAAAAAGCCCTTGAAGCACCGAATGTTGTTGTCCGCGCCAACACAACAAAGATTACGGCTGATGAATTAATCTGGAAGCTTGCCGAAGAAGGTGTTGTTTCGGAAAAATCGGATGTTTCTGAGGCTGCTCTTATTCTCAGCAATACAGGTTCCGTAGAGGATCTTGAAGCCTATAAAGACGGGCTTTTCCACGCGCAGGATCTTGCATCGCAGATTTGCTGCAAAGCACTTGATCCTCAACCCGGTGATACGATTTTTGATATGTGCTCCGCTCCGGGCGGAAAAGCATTCACAATTGCCGAAATGATGAATAACAGAGGTGTTGTGAGAGCATTTGATGTTTATCAGTCGAGGGTTGAACTTATAAAAAACGGTGCTCAAAGACTTGGTCTTGACAATGTGTTCTCATATCTTTCGGATGCATCTATATTTAATGAAAATTACGGCTTTGCCGACAGAATTCTTTGCGATGTTCCTTGCTCTGGTCTCGGCATTATCCGCAGAAAGCCAGAAATTCGATTCAAGAGCCGTAACGATATTGACAATCTGCCTGAATTGCAGTATCGTATTCTTTGTAATTCGGTTAAATATCTTAAGGATGGCGGCAGAATTGTTTATTCAACCTGCACGCTTAACCCTAAAGAAAATTCAGAGGTTTGTGACAGATTTCTCAACGAGCATCCCGAGTTTACGGCAGTTAACATAATGCCTGAACTTCCGAGATACGGCGAAGATGATAAGTATCTGACACTTATGCCTCACATCCATTCAACAGACGGATTTTTTGTTGCTGCCTTTGAAAAAAAAGGGGGTAACTAATGAGTAAAGATATTCTTTCAATGACGCTTGAAGAGATTACCGACGAGTTTTCGTTGCTGAAAATTCAGAAGTTCCGTGCAAAGCAGGTTTACGAATGGCTACATAAACATCTTGCATCAAGCTATGATGAAATGCTGAATCTCCCCAAAGTTTTGCGTGAAGAACTTTCCGAAAAGTTTCCGCTTTATAATTGCTCAATTGCAAGAAAACAGGTTTCAAAGCTTGACGGTACCGTTAAATACCTTTTTGAAATGTATGACGGCGACTTTGTTGAAAGCGTTGTAATGAAATATAAATACGGCTATACAATCTGCGTTTCTTCGCAGGTTGGCTGTAAAATGGGCTGCGCATTCTGCGCCTCAACCCTCGGCGGATTCAAAAGAAGTCTTATGCCCGGTGAAATACTTTCTCAGCTGTACACTGCGCAAAAAGATTTGGGAGAGAGGATTTCTCACATTGTTCTTATGGGTATGGGCGAGCCGCTTGATAACTATGATAATGTAATGAGATTTCTGGAACTGATAACAGACGAGAAAGGTCTGAATCTTTCAATGCGTAATATTTCACTTTCAACTTGCGGCATTGTTCCTAAAATCCACGACCTGCTTGAGAAACATATGCAGCTTACATTATCCATTTCCCTGCACGCGCCGAGCGATGAGCTTCGCAGCAGGATAATGCCGATAAATAAGAGATATTCCGTTGATGAGCTTTTAAAAGCGTGCAGAAAATATGCATCGGAAACATCAAGACGCATATCGTTTGAATATGCTATGCTTTCAGGTGTAAACGATTCCGATGAATGTGCGCATTTACTTGCATCAAAGCTCAAGGGAATGCTCTGCCACGTTAATCTTATTCCGGTTAATGAGGTTGCAGAAAGTCCGTTTAAACCAAGCAGTTTTGAAAGAGTCGAGAGATTTGTTCAGATTCTTGAGAAAAACGGAATTAATGCAACGGTGCGCCGCAAGCTCGGTTCAGATATCGATGCTTCGTGCGGTCAGCTCAGGCAAAAGGAAAACAAAAACCGGAGGAAGGGAGTTGAATCGTTATGAAAATTGTTGCAAGAACAGATAAGGGCATTGTCCGTGACAACAACCAGGATTCTTACACATCCTTTGAACTTGAAGGCGGTGCAATACTTGCCGTTGTTTGTGACGGAATGGGTGGTGCGGCGGAAGGTGCACTTGCAAGTTCCGAGGCTGTAAAAATTATAAGAGAATTTATTGCAGAAAGATATCAGACCGATATGAGCGATATTTCCTTTAAAAGCCTTCTTTTTTCAGCAATCGAAAACGCTAATAAACATATCTATAATATATCCAGAACAGATGAAAGCTATGAGGGGATGGGTACCACCGTTGTTGCATCGCTTATAACCAATTCATTTGTTTATATCGCTCACGCGGGTGACAGCAGAGCGTATAAAATAACGGAAGGGGAGCTTTCTCAGCTTACGAGAGACCACTCTGTTGTTCAGAATATGCTCGAAAACGGCGAGATTACTCCCGAAGAAGCTCAGGAACATCCGAGTAAACATATTATTACAAGAGCTTTGGGCGTTGAAGATTTTATCCGTACGGATTTTTGTCAGGAACCTTTTGAAGAGAACGATATTCTTATTCTCTGTTCTGACGGTCTGACAAATTATATAAAGCCTGATGATATATTACGACTCACAAGTGATGGCGATTTTTATAAATATGCTGACAGACTTGTTAACCTTGCAAATCAAAACGGCGGCGGCGATAATATAACTGTTGTTGCAGTTGCTTATTGATTCATTTGACTTGTGATTTTGAAAGGAATGTTTATATATGGATAATTACACCGGTAAAAGACTTGACGGCAGATATGAAATTCAGGAAGTTATCGGCGTTGGCGGTATGGCTGTCGTTTACAAAGCGTATGATAATATTGACGACAGAACAGTTGCTGTTAAAATTCTGAAAGATGAGTTTCTTGCCAATGAGGAGTTCCGCCGCAGATTCAAGAATGAATCAAAAGCTGTTTCCGTTCTCTCTCATCCTAATATTGTTAAGGTTTTCAACGTCAGCTTTGGCGATAAGCTTCAGTATATTGTAATGGAGCACGTTGAAGGCATTACCCTTAAGGAATACATTGAGCAGCAGGGTAAGCTCGGAATCAAAGAAACCGTACATTTTACAATCCAGATTCTCAGAGCTTTACAGCACGCGCACGATAAGGGCATTGTTCACAGAGATATCAAGCCTCAGAACATAATGCTTCTTTCAAACGGTAACATTAAGGTTACCGATTTCGGTATTGCAAGATTCAGTTACAGCGATACAAAAACAATGACCGACAGTGCAATCGGCTCGGTTCATTATATCAGCCCTGAGCAGGCAAGGGGAGACACAACCGACGACAGAGCAGATATTTACTCTGTTGGTGTAGTTCTTTACGAAATGCTTACGGGTCAGCTTCCGTTCCAGTCGGATAATTCGGTTTCAGTTGCTCTTATGCAGCTCCAGACTGAACCCAAGCTTCCCAGAGAGCTTAACAGCAGTATTCCCATAGGACTTGAGCAGATTGTAATGCATGCAATGCAGAAAAATAATAAGGACAGATATCAGTCGGCAGCAGAGATGCTTCTTGACATTGAAGAGTTCAAGAGAAATCCGTTAATCAGATTTCAGCACGATTATTTTGTCGACAGCGATCCTACAAAATTCGTTCAGAGAAAAACTCATTCCGGACCTTCGCAGCCGGTAATAAAGGTTCCTGTTTCTGACCCTTCTCAGACTCAGATGCCCGAATATGACGAATATGATGATTCGGATGATGACGGCAGAAAAGGCAAGGGCGGACTGATTGCTATCGGCGTTGCTATCGGCTTACTCGTTATTTCGCTGTTTGCATTTTTGTTTACTTATTTCTTTACTGATGTGTTCAGAAATACATCGGACAGTGTCCCTAATTTTGTCGGAATGAATTATGAAACTCAGATTAAAGATAATTCAAAGTATTCTGCATACAGATTTGAAATAAGCACTATTTCCAACAGCGCTTATGAAAACGGAACTGTTTTTGATCAGGAACCTGACAGCGGTCAGAAGCTGGATAAAAACAGTAATGTTGTTCAGC
>JAZSLR010000124.1:0-15175 GCA_045535475.1 Acutalibacteraceae bacterium
AACACCTGAAAATGTCGGATTGTGATATTTATTTTGTGAACAATTTGTAAACTTATGCGGAATTTGATAAAAAAGGGCACTTTTACGAAAAAAGTGCCGCAAAAATCAAAGAAGATCCTCGAAAAGTCTGATATTTGACGCTTCGGGCTTAAGCTCGCCTGCCTGCTCTTTTTTGATGACTTCAACGATTCTGTCGTTGACGGGAGTGGGAACGCCGCACTTTCTGCCCCATTCGCAAACAACGCCGTTGATGGCATCAACCTCGCAGGGCTTGCCGTTACGAAGATCCTGGAGCATGGAGGGGATAATATCAACATGCTTTTTCATTGCAATGGGAATAAGAAGCTCGCCGATTTTTCGCTTGAATGCGTTGGTGTAATAGAAAAGCTTGGTTATGTTTTTGCCCTGAACGGGAGCAAACTGTGCACCTGCGGCATGACCTACATCAATGCATTCCTTCATGCAGCGGATTGCAACCTTGCGTGCGAAGGCATCGCCCGTAACAGAGCCGAAGGTTCCGCCCATAACCGTTCCGAGGCCCGAGAAGGTTGCGTTTATAAGGAGCTTTGACCATCTTGTGCCGATAAGGTTTTCTTCAAAGTGAACGGGACACATTTTTTCGAGAAGAGCGGTGACTCTTGCAACCTGCTCATCGGTTATTCCGTCCATTTTGCCCATGTGATAAGAAAGGCTGTCAGGCTCGCTCGTAAGAACGCATTCGCCGGGAGCGGCAAGGTTTGCACCCCATTCAACCGCACAGCCCATTGTGTGTTCCTTGCCTATGATTTCGGCAATACCGGGCTCGGGAATGCCGTTCTGAAGTGTGCAGATAACGCCGTCATCGGTGAGGAAGGGCTTTAAAAACGTAACAACCTCTTTGTTGAAAAGCTGCTTTGTCATAAGGAAAATAACGCTGTATTTTCCGCTCATTTCATCGGGTGTGATTGCGTTTACGGGAACGGTCATTTCAACCGTGCCGGTGATGTGTGCGCCCTTTTCTCTGAGTGCGGCAACGTGAGCCTTGTTGCGGTTAACGAGTTCAACGTCAACACCGTTTTTTGTCATATAAGCTCCGAGAACCGTACCGAGTGAGCCTGCACCGTAAATTGCACATTTCATAAATTTATCCTCCAAAATTCAAATTGTTTATTCAGTTATGCCGAATGCTTCGATAAGTCTGTCGCAATCTTCATCCGATATTGCAACAACCGAGCCGTGTCGGGGTCTTACGCCGTCAAAACTGAAATTGCTGCTTTTGACGGGTCTGAAATTCTCCATATCCGTTGTCTGCTGCATAAAATAATTTCCCGTGCCGTATTCGTCCATTATCATTATCCACGAATCCGTGCCCGTGATTTTATACATTGAGCTTCCCTCAACGCCGTGGGGCGAAAGCGAAACAACAACGTTAGGCTCCTCATAGGGACCCGTGAGCGACTTTGATTTCACATAGGCTATTGTCTGGTCTTCATCGTGCTTGAAATAAAGATAATAATATCCGTTTTCTTCGTTATATATGATGTCGCCGTCGATTGTCTGGATTCCGGGTCTTTCGTAAAGAAGCTGAGGCACGGTCATCGTTTTGAAATCGGTTGTGTGTGCGTAGTACATAGCCGCAACGTCGTTTTCAACCGTTGAGTTTGCCCAATAGACCATATATGCCTGCTTTTCGGCATCCCATATTGCCTGCGGTGCCCAGGCGCGGGTCGTGTTTGCAAATTTACCGCCGAAATCACGGATATCGATTATCGTTTCGTCTGTCCAGTTAACGAGGTCGGCGGATTTCCAGGTTACGAGAGCGTGATTCGAAGTCCAGCCTTCCTCACACTTCATATCCGTGCCGATTATGTAGAAAAATCCGTCCTCACCTTTGAGAATATAAGGGTCGCGTACGCACTGTTTGCTCTTTGTCTGAAGGATGACGGGTTTGTTATTGTTGAGCGGTCTGAAGTTATAGCCGTCCTTACTGAGGGCGAAATGAATTCTTTCTTCACCCGGTCCGTTACCGACAAAATGGCAGAAAAGATAGCCGCCGTCACGGCTGACGGCAGGGTAAGCATAACCGCCGAAAATAAAGTTAAAAAGATGGATTGGCACCATTATCACCGCCAAAATACACTTGAAAATATTCATAAAAATTCTCCTATTTCTTAATATTTTATCACATTTGCAACAGGTTTGTAAATGAATTTATACTATACTTTTCCTATGCATTACTTCCAAAATTTTTAAAAATATTTTGTGCATAACACCAAATTTAAATTAATTCTTGTTGACAACTCCAATGAGTGCTATAATATTAGAGAAATCTTAAAAATTAATTAAAAGGAGAGATTACCAATGAAAAAGTTTATTTCATTTATGCTTGCCTTCATTCTGGCTTTTGCAATGCTTCTTCCTGCAAGCGCATCGGTTCAGAGTGCAGACAACAAGCTTCAGTTCAACAGCGACGGTGAATTCCGCATTATGCAGATTGCCGATATTCAGGACGGCCCCCTTCTTTTTGAAATCGTAAGAGATTTCTTCAAGGATGTTATTCCCGCCGCAAAACCTGACCTTATTGTGCTTACCGGTGACAATATTTCCGCAGGCGCATCATCTGTCGGAATCCATGCTGTTGACCTTCTTCTTGTAGAAGCTGCAATTGACAGATATATGTCAATTTTCGAGGCTAACAATGTTCCTGTTGCAGTTGTTTTCGGCAACCACGATGCAGAAGAACTTGTTACAAAGGAAGAACAGGCTGCAATTTATCAGAAATATGATAACTGCCTTATAATTGACGAAGGTGCCGATGTTTACGGCTGCGGTACATATAACCTTCCCATCTATTCATCAAAAGATGCAAGCAAAATCGCATACAATCTCTGGATGTTCGACTCCAATATGTATGACGAAGAGAACGGCGGCTATGACTACGTTCATAAGAACCAGATTGACTGGTATGTGAATAAGTCAAACGAGCTTAAGGCTCAGAACGGCGGCGAGGTTGTTCCCTCAATGATGTTCCAGCATATCATTGTTAATGAAATATATGATGCACTTCTTGAAGTTTCCGCAAGCACCAAAGGTGCTGTTGAGCACAACGGAAAGTATTATGTTTTCAATCCCGAAAACACAAAGTCGGGTATCGCTCTCAACGAATCACCCTGCCCTTCAACGGTTAATGGTGGTCAGTTTGATGCAGTTGCAAATCAGGGCGACGTTGTTGCGATGTTATTCGGTCACGATCACGTAAATAACTTTGTGGTTGAATATAAGGGCGTTGACCTTGTAAACACTCCCGGCGCCGGCTTCAATTCTTACGGTGACGACGGCAGAGGTGTGCGTGTTATCGATATCAAGGAAGGCACAACCGATTACGAAACAGAAGTCATTACTTACAAAGATTTTTATGGCGATGATGCTGCGGCAAATGCAAGATTCACTCTTTACGGCAGTGAATTTGAGGTTATTGACAGAATCGTTGCATTCTTCGAATATATCATTTTCAGCATCGCTGCTATTTTCGGATAAGTTAAATGTAAACGGTGCAGCCGCAAAAAAGCTGCGCCGTTGCTTTTTGGAGGAGAAAGATGAAAAGAAAAATATTCCGCAGAATCCTTGCTGCGTTTATGGCGGTGCTGATTGCGTTTATCGGCATTACAACCGTTATTACCGTTGTTGGACTTAATAAAAATGTCGGAAAGGCAAAGAGCTTTTCACCGGTTGAAACGGAAAAACTCAAGGTTGAAAATGTTGCCGACGGGATTTGGAATATTTATTCCGACCGCGGTCTCAAGGTTATGCAGTTGACGGATATTCATTTCGGCGGCGGCTGGATGTCACTCGAAAAAGACGCAATGGCACTCAACGCTGTTGCGGCAATGATAACCGCAGAGAAGCCCGACTTGGTTATTGCTACGGGTGATATTGCTTATCCCGTTCCCTTCCAGGCAGGCACTTTCAACAACAAGTCCGGTGCAAAGCTTTTTGCAGAGCTTATGGAAACTCTCGGAGTTTATTGGACTGCTTGTTACGGCAACCACGACACCGAGGCTTACAGCTATTACGGCAGAGATGACATAACCGCATTTTATGAGCAGTATCCGCATTGTCTTATGCGCAAGGGCGCGGAGGATGTTGATGGCTACGGTAATCAGGTCTTTAACATAGTCAACTCAAACGGCGTTATAGTTCGTTCGCTGTTTACTGTGGATTCACATTCTTATGTTGACGGCGATATCCTCGGCATTTTCTGGAAATATGACAGCGTGCACGAGAATCAGATTGAGTGGTACAGAGAAACAGTTGAGGCAAACCAGACTCACAATAAGATGAAGCATTATGCATCGAGTGACAGCGAGTTTCTCAGCAAGAATCCCACTGCACTCAACCCGAAATCATCCGTATTTCTTCATATTCCCTTTGCGGAATATAAAGCCGCGTGGGATGAATATGCGGCAAACGGATATGCCGACACCGAAAATGTAAAGTATAATTACGGCACGGCAGGCGAGAGCGGCAAGATTGTTTATCACGGAGTTTACGAGGATAATTTCTTCGAAACTATGCTTGAAATGCACAGCACGGATTCCGTTTTCTGCGGTCACGACCATCTCAACAACTTCTCGCTGAATTATAAAGGCATCGACCTTGCGTATTCGCTGAGTGTTGACTACCTTGCGTATTCGGGTATCAGCAAGCTCGGCACGCAGAGAGGCTGTACCGTTATGAACATCGCTACCGACGGCACAATGGAAACCTCCCTTGAAAATTATTATCAGGATAAATATGTTTCTCAGTTTGAGAAAGAAGATGTAACAATGCAGGAGCTTAAATCGGAATGAAAACAGGACTTATAATGGAAGGCGGCGCAATGCGGGGAATGTTCACCGCAGGCGTGTTTGATGTTTTTCTTGAAAACGGAATCGAATTTGACGGCGCAATCGGTGTTTCCGCCGGGGCGGCATTCGGATGTAATTTCAAGTCAAGGCAGGCGGGCAGAGTTATCCGCTATAACAAGCGATTTGCAAAGGATCCGAGGTTCTGCAGCTTCCGTTCACTTATAAAAACGGGCAACCTTTTCGGTGCGGAATTCTGCTATCATACAGTTCCGAACGAGCTTGATATTTTTGATACTCAGGCTTATCTTGATAATCCGATGGATTTTTACGTTGTCTGCACGGATGTTGAAACAGGCAAGGCAATTTATATCAATTCCGATGAAGCGGGAGAGGATGCGCTCGAATATTTCAGAGCTTCGGCTTCTATGCCGCTTGTTTCAAGGATTGTTGAAATCAAGGGCAGAAAGCTGCTTGACGGCGGCATTGCGGATTCCGTGCCCATTCAGTTTTTCGAAAGCATCGGATATGACAGAAACGTCATTATCCTCACTCAGCCTCTCGGCTATCTCAAAAAGCCGAGCACAGCAGCAAAGCTGATGAAATACGCGCTGAAGGATTATCCCGAGGTTGCCAAAACTATGGAAAACAGACATAACGAATATAACGAAACAATTGAGTATATTCTCAAAAAAGAGGCGGCGGGCGAGGTGTTTGTTATCAGACCCGAAACCGACCTCGGAATCAGCAGAACAGAGCGTAACCCCGATGTGCTTCAAAGGGTTTATGACCAAGGCAGGGCGGTTGCTGAAAAGAAACTTGAAGAAATAAAGGAATTTTTGAAATAAGGTGATACCTGTGGCAATTTATAAAAACAGAATCGATCTTCATATGCACACATCGAGCTCGTTTGACGGCAATTATTCTGCCGCCGAAATGACGGAATCATCCGTTAAGAATGAGCTTGCAATAATAGCGTTCACAGACCATTTTGATGTTGATTTTTACGAAAGACACAATCTCGGTGTCCGTCAGCAGACAAGCTATGAGGATATCTGCTCGGCAAGGGAGAATTATTCCGATAAAATCAGAATTCTCAGGGGCATTGAAATGGGTCAGCCGACCTATGATATTGCGCTTACGGAAAAATCACTTGCAAGATATGAATACGATTTCGTTATCGGTTCAATCCATAATCTCAGAGAAATGCCCGATTTCGGCGACCTTAACTATAAGGAAATGCCGCTTGATGAGATTTATTCACTTCTCGATAAATATTTCGAGGAAGAGTTTATCCTCGCAAAGTGGAACGGATTTGATACCCTTGCTCACCTTACATATCCTATGAGATATATTGTTCAAGCAGGCAGAAATGAGGTTGACCTCAGCCGTTATGATGAGATAACCGATGAGATTTTCAGAACTCTTATTTCAAACGGCAAGGCTCTCGAAATTAATACTAGCGGACTCCGCCAGCCAATCGGCAAGACTATGCCGACGGAAAACTATGTCCGCCGTTTCAGAGAACTCGGCGGCGAGCTTCTCACTCTCGGTTCGGATGCTCATTTTATCGAGCATACCGGTGCAGGAATTGATGAAGGCTACGCTATTGCCGAAAGATGCGGATTCGGATATGTAACATATTTCAAAGACCGAAAGCCTGTTCAGGTTAAGATTGAAAAGTAAACATTAAAGGCAGGTATAAAAAATGAAAAGAATTATTGCGACTATTCTTTCGGCAATGGTAGGACTTTTCGGCTACGCAATAGTTGACACGGCAATTGAAGCGAGGGTTTCAAGCCTTGAAAGCCGTGTTGCTTATCTTGAAAGCGTGGTTGAGGAATATCACGAAAAAGAAGATGATCTTCCTGAAACAGATGCTCCGGGAACTGACAATGAAATGACAAAGGCTGAATTCGTTACTTTCGTTAACGCTGAAACAGCTAAGGCGGCAAATGGCTCATACAATTTCAACAGGACTTGCAGTTACACAGAACCCATCGACGTTGGTAACGCAACAGATGCTCTTAACTCTGTTATCAAAATGGTCGACAAGAACTCAGACCTCAACTCAGTTGTCGGCGGTTTCCTCGGTATAGGCACAAAGACAAGCGCGTATCCCACGGACGGTCTTGATGATAATTACAAGCTCAAGGCAACAACTCTCAAGGAACCAGACGTTCAGAATTTCACAGCAAAAGACGGTGTTTACAGCTTCACTCTTGCTAATGCTGCAAACCCCAAGAAGACAGGTGCAACTCCTTTCCACAGATTCACAAACGACTTCATCACACACGAAGAAGTTGACTCAGGCATTAAGGATACAGCAGGCAGCCTTATCAAGCTCAACAGCACAGATGTAGACTACACAAACATCAAAGTTTCAGTTACAGTTGAAGACGGCAAGATCACAAAGATCAATTATCAGTATGATTTCGCTGCTGCTCTTGACATCAAGGCAACACTCATTCTCGTCCACGGTTACGGCGCTGCGAAGCTTACAACAACATACTCAAACATCAAGTATTAATCAATACCACACAAAAAACCTGCCAAAGCATTTGCCTTGGCAGGTTGATTTTTTAACCCACAAATTTAATTGTAAGAATCTTTTTGCCCGTGATTTCGAAATCAACAAAGCCGTCGGCATCCATAGCGAGAGGAGCTGAATCGAGCTCTTCAAGAGTAACAAGCTTGACTTCTTTCCACTTCTTGCCCGAATATGCGGGAAGCTCGAATTCTGCCATCTGTCTTTCAACGGGTGACTGAGCCTTTTCGATGGGAGCTATACCGCCGTTAAGACGAATCTTATTCTTGACTGTCTTATCCGAGGGATTGAAGAGTCTGATAACATAGCCTTCGCCGTCTTCGCTCTTCTTGATTGCGCTGACGGTAAGATTCTCTTCACCAAGCTCAATGAATGAGTGGGTAAGACCATTCTTGCCGTGTGCGGTGGGAGCAATCTGAGCTGCTGTACAGTAGAGGTTGAAGCGTTCGCTTTCCTGCCATACGTTTGCATCCTCCCAGTTGCCCTGATGAGGCATAAATGCATAGCGGAAGGTGTTGACACCGATGCACTGCGAACCCTTATCCCAGTCGCTGTAGTTCTGCATATCCTTGGTAACGCAGATGCGGAGGGGATATGCGCGGATGAGTGAAAGGAAGAGTGTGCCGTCTTCATCATCAGCAGCTTCATATGCCTTAAGACCGGTGTTGAGTAGAGCAACGCCGTTTGTTCCGTCATTGATGCTGACGAATGAATTCATAGGATGCTCTGTCATAGGAGGCTCATCGTAGAGTGAATAGTCGGGCTTTGCGATGGGTCTTGAAACAACGTCAAACTGACCCTGAGCATCGGCGTGGGTTGCTTTGATGCCTGTGGGGAATGCGACCTGGAGATAGTGGTCTTCACAACGGTTGTTGATTGTTGTTTCGATTTCAACAAACTTTGCACCCTTGCGGAGTGTTACGAGGCTTTCGATATCAACGGGAAGCTTGTGTTCACTTCTTGATTTTTCATCGAACGCTCTCTTTTCGGGAAGCTCCCAGCGCATTGCGATTTTATATGTTGTTTCGAATTCGCCGTGACGGAGAAGCGTGATTCTTGCGGTTTCGCCGAGAGTTGTGAATGTTTCATCGCATTCGGGAGCAACGTGCTGCCAGGGATTGCCGATTTCGCCGCTGTCCTTGAAGAAACCGAGGTTCTTATATTCCTTGCCCGATGCCTTGTCGATAACGTTGTATGTACCGTTGTGGTTGAACGAAACCTTGAGATATTCGTTTTCCATAACGTTGGTTGTCTGAACGAGAGTAACGGGAGTTGTTGCGCGGACATTATAAAGCGGACGGATTTTAAGGGTCTTATAGCCCATTGCGGGAACATCCGAAACTTCAGCCGCAATAAGATATTGCTTGGTGTGAAGCACGTTTGCCGTGTCGTTGGGATTCTGGATAATTTGAGCATTTGCCTTGTTGGTTGAAAGAATCTGATATTTGACTGTCTTACCGTCAACGTCAAGAATCTCAAAGCTGTCTGCCTTCCACTCTGCGGGAATTTCAACTCTGAGGTTGACGGTTTCGGTTCTCTTGAAGGGAGCGGGATTGAATACTACAACCGCAACATCGTCACGGCTGAAAGACTTGAGGTCAATATCGCCTGCGATATCCATAAATGCACGCTCAAATACGCACATTGAAAGCTCTCTCGACTGTCTGTAACGTGACATAACGTCTTCATAAACAACGTCTCTGCCGCAGGAACCGATGCTGTCGTGACCGTGGTTCTGGAGAAGATAATTATATGAAAGGTCGATGAAATTCTGAGGATAAGGTGCGCCCGAAAGAGTTGCGAAAACAGCGAAAGGCTCGGCATAGTTGATGAGTCGTCTTTCTGTATCGAAGTTTTCCTGCTTGATATATGTTCTTGCCGAGAGAATCCAGCCGCAAAGCTCGCTTACGCTGCCCTTGGTGTACGGGTCACGCATTTCGCCCTTAAGAACAGGTGAATTGGGGTCGAAGTTATCAATGATTCCCTGCTCCATTTCACGGAGTGTGCTGTGGAACACTTCAGCCTCGGGAAGAGCATCGTTGAGGTCCTTGATGAGCTGAACCTCACGTGCGTCGGGGCAGGATGAATCGTGACCTGCCGACCAGAAGCGGTGGCTTGTTGTCCAGTCGTTGTCCTGCTCTTTGACAGCCTGCTCTGCTCTTGCCTGAACGTTCTCGGTGTGATATTCATAGAACGGATGCGTGTACTGATAGTCAAGCTTCCAGTCACGGTCAATCAGCTTAAAAATACCGTTGTTCTGATTCCAGAGCATATCGCGATTGTTTTCGTCGGACTGATTGAAATAAACGGGTCGCTGAACAACGTACCAGATATTGTAACGGGGTCTCTTTGCAAGACGTGAAGCCCAGATGCGTGTGCCGTCGGGGCTTTCCCAATAGAATTCCGACTTGGGAGCCTTGTATTCGTTGATGCCTCTGTAGAACGAAGCAAAGTTGATGCCGAAGCCTGCATAAATCTGGGGAAGCTGTGAAATCTGACCCCAGCCGAAGGGTGAGTAGCCTGTCTTGCTTATGCCGCCCATTTCCTTGCCCTGCTTGTGACCGAGAAGGAGGTTACGGATAAGTGCTTCGCTGCCGACTGTGAATTCATCGGGCAGACAGAACCAGGGGCCGACTGCGATTCTGCCTTCTTTGATATATTTCTGAAGCTTTTCTTTCTTTTCGGGATAAACCTCAAGATAATCCTGCATAGGCATTGTCTGCGAGTCAAAGTGGAAATGCTTGTATTCGGGATATTTGTCAAGAATATCGAGAAGCATATCTACCATATAACCGAGCATATGCTGTGTACGGCGTGCGGAAAAACGCCATTCTCTGTCCCAATGGGTGTTTGATATAAAATGGCACTGGAGTTTATCTTTTTTATCCATATTCGTTCACCTTATCCTTTTATGATTTTCATTATTTCGGCAAAGTTGTTGCAGAAGTGCGAGCAAACAGCTTTTGTGCCGCTTGATTCGATGTTGCCGCCTGCGATGCCGATGGTTGTGTAGCCTGCAAGACGTACGGAGCAAGCGCCTGCGCCGCTGTCCTCAATGCCGACAACTCTGTTTCTGTCTGCAAATGCTTCGCCGAGACCGACGATTGAAGTTTCCGAATAGAGCCAGGGATGAGGCTTGGGCGAAAGCTCGCCGAGTGTGCCTACGCTGCCCTTGCGAAGAGGGAAGCCGGCCGAGATGATTGCATCGTAGAAATCCTTGGGGTCGCCCATTCCGAGGGTGCGGAATGCGGAAAGAATTTCGGGCCAGGCTTTTTCGTAAAGTCCCGAGGTAACCAAACCGATTTTGATGCCCATATCTTTAAGCTCAAGAAGGAAATCCTTGACACCTTCAGTGGGAGTGAATGCGCCTTCCTTACCTCTGCCGGCCATAATTTCTTCCATTTCTCTGTGAGTATGTTCAAAATAGAAGTTGCGTGCCTTTTCGAGCGACTCACCGGGGCAGTACTTATCAATGCAGTACTGAAGATGCTCGGATACGCTGTGACCTGAAACAAAAGGAAGGTCGGCATCTTCAAGCTCAAACTTCGGGTTGCCGAGCATACTTGCGGTGCTCATCTGGATAATCCATATCCAGAAATCCTCACTGCGTACGGTTGTGCCGTCAAGATCCATAAGCACTGCGTTGAGGGGATATTCCGTCTTTACGGGATAAACGGGATAATAAACGGGATATGCGATTGCTGACTTTACGCCTGCAAGAGTGTGGCTGCCGAAGGATACGAATTCAACCTTCTTGTCGCCCGTTGCAACAATGCAGTCAACGCCGTTTTTGCCGGTTACAAATTTGCCGTCCTCTGTTGTTTCGAGGAGGTGAAAACCGCTCTCGGGTCCGACAATGCCGAGGTCGGGGATGTTGATTTTTTTGTCGAGAAGCATTTTGTTATTCCTTTCAAAGAATTAATCATAAAAATACATTTTATTTTATCATATATGTTTGGATAAGTAAACAATAAAAAAATATTTTTTGTGTTGAAATATATAAATGTTGATGATATACTGTAATAGGTATAATTTGACTTTAACCGAATTTCACATAAGAAAGGACGATAAATTTGGCAGAAATCAAAAATTTCGACGCCGTTGCGGCACTTGACGCAATGGATGCACACGTTGATGACTGGCGCGATGCGACCAAGGGTAAGCAGAGAGGTATTTTCTCGTTTGACGACGTTGTCAACGTAAAACTCAAGACACTTAAAAAGAGAATTTATACCGATATCGAGTCTCTCGATGCCTGGAAGATGAAGGAATGCATCTATAAAGGCATCGGCGATTACGAATATCTTTATGATGAGTGGAAGGAGCTCAACGTCGGCGATAAATGGGGTAACAACGGCTGGAGTGCATTCTTCAAGAACTCCTTTGATATGCCCGAGCGTTTCGCAGGCAAGAAGGTAACCCTCAATGTTTATTTCGGCGGTGACTCACTTCTTTCGCTCAACGGTGAGCCTTATCAGGGTCTTGACCCCTTCCGTAACAGCGTTCTTCTTTCAAACTGCGCAGAGGCAGGCAAGCACTACGATGTTGATATCGAATCCTACTATGTATGGCATTCAAACGAATCGACCGTAAAAACTCTTTCCTGCTCATTCATCGGCGTCGTTGATCCCGTAATCGAAGAAGTTTACTGGGATTTCAAGGCTGTTTTCAACGCACTCTTTATGCCTGTTCTTGACACAGGTCTTGCAGAGCTTATCCGCTCCGCTCTCAAAGAAGCATTCACACACGTTAACTTCGACGTTACCGGCGATGAATTCAAGGCAGGTCTCCTTGAAGCTCAGAAGGTTCTTAAGGATAGAGTATATAACAACCCCAACTACAAGACCGAAGGCACTCTTGCTCTCGTAGGCAACTCTCATCTTGACATCGTATTTATGTGGGCATACAAAGAATACGTGCGTAAGCTCGGCAGAACTCACGCAACAATGCTCAGACTTATGGAGCAGTATCCCGAGTTCATCTTCTCACAGAGCACAGCTCCCACCTACATTGAGATGGAAAAGAGATATCCCAATATCTTCAATCAGGTCAAGCAGCGTATCGCAGAAGGCAGATGGGAATACATCGGCGCAATGTGGGTTGAACCCGACTGCAACCTTGTTTCGGGTGAATCCTTTGTCCGTCAGCTTCTTCACGGTGTAAGATATGCCGAAAAGACATTCGGCATCACTCCCAAGACCTGCTGGGTGCCCGACGTATTCGGTAACGGCTATGCTATGCCTCAGATTCTCAAGAAGGCAGGCGTTGAATATTTTGTTACTCATAAAATGGGTATCTGGAACGACACCAACCCCTGGCAGTATAACACATTCTGGTGGGAAGGCCCCGACGGCTCAAAGATTTTCTCAATCGTTCCTCCCACTCACTTCATCGGCACGGTTGAGGCAGACTCACTCAAGATGAACTGGAAAAAGTATACCGATAAGGCTACCATCGGCGAATCAATGTATTGCTACGGCTGGGGCGACGGCGGCGGCGGTGTTGACACCGAAATGCTCGAATATGCAAAGAGATATAAGAGCTTCCCCGGACTTCCCGAAACAAAGCCCAGCAAGATTGAAGATTCACTTGCAAGAATGAAGGCAAAGGCAACAGACACCAACATCCCCACCTGGAAAGACGAGCTTTATCTTGAAGAGCACAGAGGTGTTCACACAACAAAGGCTCTCCTCAAGAAGCTCAACAGATACAGCGAAAATCTCTACCGTCAGGCAGAAATCTTTGCATCAATCGCAATGAAGAACGGCTATGAGTATCCTCTTGAGAAGCTCAACGAAGGCTGGCAGATGATTCTCACAAACCAGTTCCACGATTCACTTCCCGGTTCACACATCACAGAAGTTTTCGGCGACCTCTGCGCTATCTATGATGATATCATCAAGATTGGTGAAAGCGTTCGTGACGAAGCTCTCAACGTAATCGCAGGCAACATCAGCGGCGAAGCAAAGCACGGAAAGCCCTTCGCACTCTTCAACTCGCTCGGCACAGTTGCGACCTCAAAGGTTGAACTTCCCTATAAGGATGTTGAAATCTATGATGCAGACGGCAACAAGGTTCCCGTTCAGGCTTATACAAAGCTCGACGGCACAAAGGTTCTTGTTTTTGTTGCAAAGGATGTTCCCGCAGTAGGCTATAAAGTATATTACACCAAGGATGCTGCTGTTGCAGATGCAAAGGCAGTTGACTGTGCAGATATCGAAAACGACTTCTTCAGCCTCAAGTTTGATGCAGCTGCAGAGCTTGTTTCAATCTTCGATAAGAAGAATGACCGCGAAGTCCTCGAAGGCAAGGGTAATGTATTCCGCATTTATGAAGACCTTCCCGGCAAGTACGATGCATGGGATATCGTTGCTACATACACAGACCGTGAATTCGAAACCGAAGCAGGCAAGGTTGAATCCGTTGTTATCGGTGATGTGTTCACCTGTGTAACAATCACAAAGAACATTATGAAGTCAAATCTCAAGCAAAATATCATTATTTATAATGAGCTTGACAGAATTGATTTTGATACCTTCATCAGCTGGCACGAGCAGGAGAGGCTCCTTAAGGTCGGATTTGACGTTGATATCAAGGCTCAGAAGTTTACAAGAGATATCGCATACGCAACAATCGAAAGCTCCAACTATCGCCACAATCCTTATGATAAGGCAAAGTTCGAGGTTTCGGCTCATAACTTCATTGATATGTCAGAAGACGATTACGGTCTTTCAATCCTCAACGACTGCAAGTACGGCTACGAGGTTAACGAGCAGAGAATGATTATCACTCTTCTCAAAGCCCCCATGAATCCCGACCCGAAGTCAGACAGAGGCGACCACTACTTCACATACTCGCTCTATCCCCACGCAGGCGGCTGGAAGGATGCCGAAACTCTTGCAAGAGGTCTTGAGTTCAACAATCCTATGCTTCCCGTTGATATCGCAGAGGGGGCAAAGGGTGCGGAAAGTGCATCGTTCATCAGCGTTGACGGCAAGAATGTTACTCTTGAAGCTGTCAAGAAATGCGAGGACGAGGACGCTTATATCGTCCGTTTCGTTGAAAAGTCAGGCAGAAGAGCAAAGGTCAATGTTGAATTCTTCGCTGAAATTGCAAGCGTTGCAGAATGTAACCTTCTTGAAAGAGAAGATGTTGCAGTTGACATCGCAAACGGCAGGGCAATGAACTTCGAAATCAAGCCCTTCGAAATCAAGTGCTACAAAGTTAAAGTTAAATAAGACATAAAAATCAAGAGGGTGTGCAGAATTTGCACACCGTCATTTTTTACTGCTGTTCAATATTTTGCTTTGCCTTTGTTTTTGAAATAAGTCTTTTCGTTATCAGACTTGCAATAAGCATGAACACGATGATAACCGCAACGGGGATTGCCGCAACCCAGGGCTGTTCGCCCATATTCTTAAGAGTAATTCCGAAGAATGTGTAAACGATAACAAGCGGCAGATTGCCGAGGTTTGCTCCGATTGTGTAATTCTTGAACGAAATTCCCATTGCGCCGAAAAGGAGGCTCGAAAGGTCACCCGGCATAATGCCCGAAAGCTTTATCGCAAATGTCATTTCGATTTCGTTTGCACCTGCAAAATCGTCGATTTTTTTGATTGCCCTGAATTTGCCTTTGAGAGTTTCAACCATCCCAGCACCCGTGAATTTTCCGAGGAAATAGGGGATTGAAAGGCTGAGAAAAACAGAAATGATATTAACAATAAGTGCAACCCAGAAGTTGGGCATTATATATGCACACACTGAAAAAACAACCGCAGGCGGAAAGACGAGAGCGAATGATTTG
>JAZSLR010000083.1:0-2786 GCA_045535475.1 Acutalibacteraceae bacterium
GCCCTCAACCTCACCTGCTAATGCAGGATGGAGTGTGGACAGACTTGTTGAGGTGTGGGGCGTTATAAAGAATTATATTGATTAAGGAGTAGCTATGGCAAAAGTATATTTAATCTGCGGCAAAATCTGCTGTGGTAAAACCACATATTCACAGAAGCTTTGTTCCGAAGCCAACGTTGTATTGCTTTCAATTGATGAGATAACACTTGCTCTTTTCGGTCAGCATTGCGGTGATAAACACGATGAATATGTGGAAAGAACAGAGAAATATCTGTTAAATAAATCTATGGAGTTTATTAATAAAGATATCAATGTTGTTCTTGATTGGGGCTTCTGGACAAAAGCAGAACGATTGGCTGTAAAAGAGTTTTACAAATCCCGTAATATTGAATATGAGCTTCATTATATCGAAATCAGCGATGAAACTTGGAAACATCGCTTGAATAAGAGAAACAACGCTGTGCTTGCAGAAGAAACAAGTGCTTACTATGTTGATGACAATCTCGCAGCAAAATTTGCTTCAATATTTGAAGTTCCGAATAAAGCGGAGATTGATGTTGTTTATCAAGGTGATATGTATGAATAAGTTTGAATTTATGAACGACTTTGATATTTTGTCTAACGATGAAGTTACATTAAAAATTTGTCAGAAATACCCGGGTGATGATGAATTGTTGCCCTTTTATTACTACGATATTTTTGTTGGAGATACAGTTGTCGGGAAAATAAGTATTCGTATAGGCAATAATTATCATTCTTATTATAACGGTAATATCGGTTACGAAATTGATAAGGAATACCGAGGCAATAATTATTCATACAAGGCCTGCAAGCTTGTATTTCAGGTTGCGAAAGCACACGGAATGAACGAATTGATACTTGCTTGTGACGAAAGTAACATTGCTTCATACAAAACCATAGAAAAACTCGGTGCAGAACTAATTGAAACAGTAAAACCGCCTAAAGATTATTTTGCTTACCGTGAAAATATGGAGAAGCAAAGAATTTATAAGCTTCATATCTGATAAAACGTTTTTGTTCAAGAAAACATTTCTCATTGCAGATATAATGGTGTTGTAAAGGTCGATTTTTACACATTATTATATTCAGGAGATGTTACTATGGAAAACACAGAACTCATTTTCAATGCCGTGAACTTCACAAAGCAGAATGCAACCGAAGGTAATATATCCGTGGAAGATGTTGCAAAGAATGCAGGTTTTTCAATTGACTATTTTAACCGCATTTTTCTTTCCCACACGGGCTTTACCGTTACTGCATACATCAATTATATCCGCTTGAAGCAGGCAGCTTTCCTTCTTCGTACTACTGATAAATCTGTTCTTGATATTGCCCTTGAAATCGGCTACGATTCCCACGAGGGATTCACAAAAGCATTCAAGAAAAAGTACGATGCTACTCCGAGTGAATACCGTACCGATAACAAAAGCAGAATAATGTATATGGGTGAGATAACGGACAAATCCGTTGCAAGCCGATTCTTGCACAACAATCCCGATTTTAAGATTGTTGATTCGGATGAAGTGATTGATTTTCTTCTCGAAAAGGATGCAAAGCGATACGGATATTTCTGCACAACAATCAAGTATTGCGGTCTTACAATTGTTGCACCTGACGGCAACTATGAAAACGGATTTATTGGTGTCGGTGATGATTTTAACGGCGGTTATTATCTTGAAATGCAGACGGATGATTTCAAGCTGTTAACCGATTGGATAAAACGTTTTTCACAAAGAAAAACATTTTATTCAGATAAAAGTGAAGCAAAGGTTAAAGAAATTCTTTCTTCTTACGGTGTTTCGGAAAATCTTAAGGTCACACCACAGGCGTTATATTTCGGTGAGCCATTTGAATGCACACTTCCCGAGCATTTCTCAATCAGACTACTTACACCTAAAGATAAAAAGGCAATCACAAAATGGGCAAACGGCAGAAAAGACGGATACGTAAAGCACTTGCTGAACGGGCAGGATTATCTCGATGAAAATAATCTTGAATACGGTGTTTTTGAAAAGGATAACCTGATTGCCGTTGCAGGCTGCGGAATTGATGAAGTACACGGCATGAAACTCAACAATTGCTGTTCAATCTGTTTTGCTGACGGCAAGGAAAACGACAAGCTTTATAAAACAATCTTTAAGTTTGTCACGAATGATATTCTGTCAAAAGGTGCATTGCCGTTTGATGACCTACAGCACGGAGAATATGCAAAAACACACGGAAATTTCACTTCCGCTGAGTTAGGATATATCGTTACCAACAAAAGATTTGATGTTATTTCCGAATAAAATTAAACATATCAGAATAACATCAAATTACCTTGGTGTTCATGATACACACCAAACAAACACCAAGGCGGATTATTGGGAGAAAATAAAAAGACTCTGAACGAGCGGGAAAGGCTTGTTCAGAGTCTGATTTTTTTGGTGTTGTTATGGTGGAAAGTGTTGATATATAAGGGATTTTGGGGTTAGTGAAAAGTGAATAGTGAAGAGGGAAAAAGTAAAAAAGCATCGACAAAGTCGATGCTTTTTTTGGTACGGATGTTCATAACACAAGTTGTTCTCCGGCAATACATATTCTATATTTCGTACTCTAATATATTTTCTCAGATATGGAGGAATACATAATGTCAAACATCATTGAAGATTTATATTACGGCAAAAAGTAATATGTTAGGTTTTGTATCAAGCTTCAGGCTTGATGCTAAATTTACATGCGGTGCTTTTATAGGGAAATAATCAAAATCGTAGTTCTATCTGTTG
>JAZSLR010000065.1:0-12063 GCA_045535475.1 Acutalibacteraceae bacterium
GACCGCTTGGCCTCCGACTTATGAAATATCCCAAAATACCGCAAATGTTCCGCAAAATTTATTATCAAAATCTTATCATCGTTGATAAAAAATTCGCATAAATAAAGGAAAAAGTGGCTTGGAATCAAAAGATTTCAAGCCACTTAAAAGCCAAAAGGGATTATTCCCACTCGCTCCATGTTAAACAACTTTGTTTATGAACTGTTGTTTGTCATTCATGGAATATTCTGAGTGGGTCTTAAAATTTGTATTACACCTTGTTCAAAAGCTGCTGTTATCATTTCATTATCAAAAGTGATAACAACAATAATTTCGCCGTGGTTCAAAGTATGTGAACATTATAATCCGTTTTTTCGAAAAATCAATAGTTTCTGCAAATTATTTTTTCGGAAATGTCGTCATTACTGCTGATTTTATTATTACAATTACCACAAAAATATTGCGGACAAAAAGGTTTTGTGGTTTAATGAAATAAAGTGATTTGCAGTACCGAAACACCGCAAATTGAAAAATGGGGGGTGGCTTAATGGTTCGGATAGCTGTCTGCGACGATTTGAGCACAGATATTGAAATAATAAAAGCTCATATAATCCGCTATGGCAATGAAAACTCCGTGCAGATAAGCGTTATGGCATATTCGGAGCAGAATGATATTCTCAATGCCTTAAAGAAAGCCGATACGTATGATATTATTTTTCTTGATATTTATATGGAAGCCCTGAACGGCATTGATCTTGCCCGCCATATCAGAAAGCAAGGCGTTAAAAGCCGCATTATATTTTTTTCAACCTCCAATGAACATGCTCTTGATGCTTTCGGAGTAAACGCAATCCAATACCTTGTAAAACCCGTCAAATATGATGATTTTGTAAATGCAATGAAACTTGCGCTTGTTGATAAAACGCATCGAGAGGAAGCAATCAGCATCCAGTGTGGAATGGAAATTGTAAAAATCCTGTTTGAGAATATTTTGTACGTTGAGGCACAAAAGAATTATCAGATTATTTACCTTAAAGACGGCAGTTCAAAGAAAACCCGCATGACCGTTTCCGAACTTTACGAATACATGAAGGAAAGAGATGAGTTCGTCAGAGTCGGGGCTTCCTATATTCTCAATCTGGATTACACAATTAAAATAACCTCAAAGGATATCGAAATAATCGGCGGCAAAAGAATTGCCGTTCCGCGGGGTGCTTTCAGCACACTTAAAAAGCAATATTTGGATTATTATGCTTGATAAGGAGGATTTATAATGCCGATACTTCGTGATTTGTCTATTATATGGGCATTGCTGCATGTTCTCGTGCTGTTTGTGTCCTTGTATGAATCCCGTTATTCAATGAAAAAAACGATCATTCTGACCGTATCCTTCATGCTGCCTCTTGTGGCAATCAATGCCGTTGCCTGTGTTTTGCTCGGTACCGTTAAATATGCAAATCTTGTATTGCTGCTTTGCACATTGCCAAGCTTGATTTTCTTTTATATTCTTGCAAAAAACCGGGACGGTCGATTCTTTTTTACGTTCTGTCTTGCGGATACCGTTTCATACGAAATTATTGTAATAACAACGCTCCTTGAATATTATATTTGCGGAAACCAATTCATTCTGATGTTTGTGCTTCGGCTTATTGCCTTCCCCTTGCTCGAAATTGTGATGTGGAAATATTGGCGAAAAGTGTATCTTAAAGCACAGACGATTGTTACAAAAGGATGGGGGCTTTTTACCATTCCGGCGGCTTTGTTTTACGTGATTTTGGTAGTTATGTCCTCTTATCCTACCATTATATACGAAAGACCGCATGACGTTCTCCCAATTATTTTAATTATGATATTGATGCCCGCCATGTATCTCATTATTTTTAAGGTTTTGCTTAATCAGCAAAGGCTTATTGAAGAACAGGAGAAAAAACGCAACATTGAACTTCAAACTCAGCTTTTGCATAACGAACTTGAACTCGACCAAAAATACCTAAAGCAAGCGCAGAGAACGCAGCACGACTACCGCCATCATAACAGAATGATTTTACAGTTTGCACAGGCCAATGATGTGAAATCCATTATTGATTACATAGATAATCTGGATGATTGCACGCTGTATTCGGATATACGCTATTGTGATAATACATGCGTAAATAATATTCTGCGTTTTTATATCGGAAATGCACAATCCTCGGGAATTACAGTCAAGTATGACGTGGATGTGGATTCAAGCACCAGCATACAGGATATTGATCTTGTAGCGATTCTTGCCAACGTGCTTGAAAATGCGATACATGGTGCCGAAACGGTCAAAGAAAATAAAACCATAGAAATCACCATACATAAAAAGGGAATAAAACTTCTGATAAAATGTGTGAACTCCGCCGCAGACCATATTCGTTTTGAAAACGGTTTGCCAAAGCGTAAAAAAGGAAATGGAGTCGGCATTCAAAGTATTATTCAGTCCGCAGAAAAATACAGGGGTGACGTAAGCTTTGATTTTAAAGACAATTTGTTCACTTGCCGTGTAATTCTGAATGATATCGAATAATTGCAAAATATTTTAAAAAAGTGCGAATTATCCCACAAAAATACGAATTATCCCCAGCGCCTTGCTTATGCAGGGCGCTGTTTTTATTATTTTAAATATAACATTACGCGTATTAAAGGGGGAATTTTATGATCAAAAGAGAGCAGCTTCGGATTTTGCCGAACAGCGAAGATTTTGATAAACCGCAAAGCGAAAAAAACGTATGGCCGCACCAATACTGTCCCGAATTTGATAAGCGCCAGACATCTTTTCATTATGCGCCAGAATGTTATTATTGCAAATACGCAGACTTTCGTTTGGAGCAAAAAGTCGCCCTCGAAGTCGGAATCTGCTGTTACCCCAATATCAAAGTAAATTAAAAACAAATATATAATTTCGGAGGAAAATAAAATGACTATTGAAAAAATTATCAACGAAAACGAACTGACAGTAACCCTTACCGGCAGACTTGATACTGCCACCGCGCCCCAGCTTGAAGCGGAGCTGAAAGACCTTTCCGGTGTGGAAAAACTTGTGCTCGATTTTGCCGCGCTTGAATACCTTTCTTCCGCGGGACTTCGTGTTCTTCTTGCGGCACAGAAAGTGATGAACAAACAGGGCAAAATGATTATCAGAAACGTAAACGAAACCATTGCCGAAATATTTGAAGTAACCGGATTTGTTGATATTCTGACTATTGAATAAGAGGATTGTTTTATGAAAACGAAAAAGCAAAGAATATCGGGCTCGTTCCAAAAATGGCTGCTTTTGCTGGTTATCGTTGCATTTTTGACCACAACTGCGTTTTTGTGGATATCCCAGACCAAGCTTGCCGAAAACAATGCAATCAACATTCTTTCTTTGAATATTTCAGATGTTAACGAGGATATCAACGATGCTTCGGACGAGAATTTGCTTTCGCTTGCATATGCTATCGCAGAAGAACTGAACAAGGCAAAAACGATTACAAACGAGCTTTTATATGCGGAAGCTGAAAAATACGATGTGACCGAGGTCAACTATATTGATCCTGACGGAATCATCAGGGCCACAACGTATCAGGACTTTATGGATTATGATATGGCAAGCGGCGAACAATCCGCGGCGTTTTTGGTGTTGCTCGATGAACAAACCGAACTCACCCAAAGATACGGCCCTGTTTCATACGATGCTTCTATTCTGCGTAAATACGGTGGTGTGCGGCTTGAAAACGGCGGTTTTGTTCAGATAGGCTACGATTCCGAACGCTTTCAAAAGGATATAAGCAAAAACGTAGTTGGTGCGACCCGCAACCGCCACGTTGGCGAAGGCGGATGCCTTATAATTGTTGATGAAGAATGGAAAATCGTATCCGACCGAAATGGTAACGAAGGGAAAAATCTGGACGTAACGGGTATATGGATAGACAAGGCTTCGATGGAGCCTAACGCGGCGTTCACCGCAAACGTTTACGGAGAAAAATGCTACTGTATGTATAGTGAAACGGAAGGCTATCTTATTGTTGCGGTTATGCCGGTGAGCGAAGCGGCACTTTCAAGAAACCTTTCCGTCGGAATCACTACCGGAATGGAAATCGTTGTTTTTGCGGCGCTTTTCATTATGATTTTCTTCCTTGTAAATAAGCTTGTTGTAAAAAATATTCACAGAATCAACGAATCTCTTTCCGAAATCACAGAAGGAAATCTTGAAACGGTCGTAAATGTTCGCTCTCATGAAGAGTTCGACGCGCTTTCAAACGATATTAACTCAACGGTGGATACTTTGAAAAAATACATAGCGGATGCCGCGGCACGAATCGACGCAGAGCTTGCCTTCGCAAAGGCGATTCAGCATTCTTCGCTTCCGTCGGTATTCCCGCCTTATCCGAATCGCCGCGATTTTGATATCCATGCGACTATGCACACGGCAAAAGAGGTTGGCGGCGATTTTTATGATTTTTATTTTTTGGATGAGGAAAACCTTGCCTTTCTGATTGCCGACGTTTCGGGAAAAGGAATTCCCGCCGCTATGTTTATGATGACCTCTAAAACCGTTATCAAAAGCTATGCGGAATCGGGCATGAGCGTTGAAGAAGTCTTTACCCATGCCAACGAGAAGCTTTGCGAGGGAAACGATGCCGGAATGTTCGTTACCGCCTGGATGGGAATTTTGAATACAGCCACCGGCAAAGTTGCTTTTGCCAACGCAGGACACAATCCTCCGCTTGTTAAACATGCAGACGGCAGTTTTGAGTATCTTAAAACCCGACCTGGTTTTGTGATTGCCGGAATGGAAGGTATCCGTTACAGAAAGAATGAAATTCAGCTTGAACCGGGTGACGCAATCTATCTTTATACGGACGGTGTGACCGAAGCTACGGATTTGAACAACGAATTGTATGGGGAAGAGCGTCTGCTTGATATTCTGAAGAAAAATGCCGACGCCGATTCCAGAAAGCTTTGCGAAGCGGTAAAATCCGATGTGGACGCATTCGTTGGCAAAGCACCGCAGTTTGACGATATTACAATGCTGTCCCTGATATATAACGGTGTGCAGAAAAAAGAAGAGGAGGAAAACCGATGAAAGAGCTGACCGTTGCCGCAACCATTGATAACATTGAAACGGTTACGGACTTTGTGAACGAAGAGCTTGAAGCGCTCGACTGCCCAATGAAAACGCAGATGCAGATCGACATCGCAATTGACGAGCTTTTTTCAAACATTGCGAACTATGCTTATGCTCCCGAGGTGGGCGAAGCAACCGTACGCGTTGAACCTAAGGATGATGCTCTTGCAGTCGTTGTAACGTTTATTGATAAAGGTATGCCGTATAATCCTCTTGAAAACGAAGATCCGGATACAACTCTTTCCATAGACAAAAGAGAAGTAGGCGGTCTTGGCGTTTATATGGTCAAAAAAAGCATGGACGATATAAAATATGAATACAAAGACGGACAAAATATCCTTTCCATCGTCAAGAGGTTATAATAGATATGAAATGTATTAAGAGAATAATAATTGTTATAATCGCAGTCATTATAGCCGCCGTTATTCTTCTTTTCAGATTAGCTGCACTGATACCTCATACAGAACCGGAAAAAGATTTGTATGCCAAAGCGATGGTTGATGCAAAAGAGGCCGAAGCGGATGAAATTGAAACTCTCGTAACTCTCACTCCGGAAAGCGACATGGTGACATGGAACGAAAACAAAACAAAGGTCTTGCTGCTTTCGTGGCACGAAGACCCCGAAAGTTTCATTGCGGGTGAATCATTTACCTGCACCAACGGTGATATATGGGCGTTTACCGATAAGGAAATCCTTTTCTGGTATGATGAAAACGCAAAAGGCGTTTCCGATTGGGAACTTCGCCTTAAACAGCTTATAGGGCTGCCTGAAATTACGGAATATACCCATGTTTCCGCTTTTTGGGTGGATATTGATGAAGTTATCCGTCCTGCCTATCAGCTTGATGTTACAGAGCAGATGTCGGCGGATTTGCTTGACGGATCGGCGCTTGGTGCCCATAAGCCCTGGTTTGATGAAAATGCCGAGTATTCCTATTCCGAAGAAACACCCTATCCATGGACACGGCTTGGTTATACATATGATTGGGCGGATAACGGAAAAGAATACGGACTTTCGGAATTTTTGATATTAGCCGATTCAGTGATTGAAGTGGAATGGACAAAATCCACCGATGAATTTGTTGATTGGTTGGAGGCAAATTAAATGCAAAATTTTAAAATGACAAAAAAGATATTATGCCTTGTTTTTGCGGTGCTGATGCTGGTTGCTTGTATGACCGGATGTGCAGACAGTAAAGCTGAGAATTCGTCATATGGCGGCGACAAGCTGACTTATGAAGATTATCAGGATGCCAAGGTGGGCGTGGCCACTGGCACATATTCGGCAGCAATTATGCCCGAATATTTCCCCAATGCCAAAATATCCGAATACAACACCATTCCTGATATGGTATTGGCACTCAGCCAGGGAAAAATTGATATATGTTCTACCGACGCATCTTATTATACGTGTATGCTTTGGGAAGGCATGAATATCAGTCGGCTTGAGGATCCTATCGAGTCTGCTGATTACGGAGTGGTATTTAAAAAAGGAGCCAATGCACAGCTGCGTGGACAAATGAACGACTTCATTGCCAAAATAGCAGAAAACGGCGAATATGAGCGGCTTCATGACAAATGGTTCGGCAATACCGAACCCACGGAATATCTTGATCCAGACACTCTTACCGGAGAAAACGGAACACTGAAGGTCGTTACCAGTGCGGAAGTCAAGCCGTTTGCTTATCTGAAAAATGAACAGCTTGTGGGTTATGACATAGATTTTATGACTATGTTTGCTCAGGAATATGGCTATCGGCTTGATTTTACTACGGTAAGTTTTCAGGCTATTTTGCTGGGCGTTTCCCAAGGCAACTACGATATAGGATGTTCCGGCTTTACCATTACTGCAGAACGAGCCGAAAGCGTTGATTTTTCTGATCCTTATCACAAGGAAGATGTTATATTCCTGATTCAGGGAGATGAAGGGAATGACCTTTCCCGTTTCGAAAATGCCTCTCTCGGCGTTGTAACCGGTTCGCTTTACGGCGGTTATTCCCGGGAGCAGTTCCCGAACGCTGTCATAAGCGAATTCAACACCTTTGCCGATGTGCTCGGCGCACTCAATCTTGGAAAAATCGACGGAGCCATGCTCGATAAGCCCAATTTCAATTCGGTCAAGCGCACCAACCCCGAACTTTCCTGTGTGACTGTTCCGGCATACTCGGTTGAAATCGGGTTTGGTTTCCAGAAGAACGAAGACGGCTACGCCCTTCAGGCACAAATGAACGAGTTCCTTGCAAAGCTTCGTGCCGAGGGCAAGATCGACGAGATGATTGAAAAATGGTACGGCGAAACGGAGCCGAATGTATCTGTTCCGCTTGATGAACTTGCCGACAACAAAGGCGAAAAGTTAAAGGTTTCCATTGATACAACAAGAAAGCCTTTCGTTTATATGTATAACAACGAGCCGGTGGGATTTGAAATTGAGGTGCTGTATCTGTTCTGTGAAACCTATGATTACAGCATTGAAATCGAAGATGTTTCCTTTGCATCCGGTCTTGCGGGACTTGCAAGCGAAAGATATGACCTTGTCTGCGGCGGTCTTTATATGACGCCGGAACGCAAAGAAAGTGTTAACTTTTCCGAACCCTATATGGTGGCCGACGTTGTTATGGCAACTGTTAAAAAGAGCGGATTTGAAGATTTCTTTGCTTCTCTCGGAGAGAGTTTTGAAAAGACCTTCGTTCGCGAAGGACGCTGGAAGCTCATCCTCGAAGGCATCGGTACCACGTTGCTGATAAGCTTCTTTGCCGTAATCGGCGGAACCGTTCTCGGTTTTCTTCTTTATCTTGCCGCAAGGTCGAGATATAAGGCGCTTTCGGTTATCGCAAAAATCTTTGCAAAGGTCTATTCCAAAATTATTGCTGGAACGCCCACGCTTGTCGTATTGATGCTTCTGTTCTACGTTGTATTTGGAAAATCGGACATCAGCGGTATCGTTGTTGCCATTATAGGCTTTGTTCTGACCTTCGGTTCCTTCGTTTACGGACAGCTTGAACTTACAGTGGAAGGTGTTGACAAAGGACAGACCGAAGCTGCTTATGCCCTCGGATACAGCAGAAACCAAACCTTCTTCCGCATTATTCTTCCGCAGGCAATGAAGATGTTCGTTCCAGTATATTCCTCCGAAATAATCGGACTTATCAAAGCAACCTCGGTTGTGGGATATATTGCGGTTAACGACCTTACCAAAATGGGCGATATCATCAGAAGCAATACATACGAAGCTTTCTTCCCGCTGATTGCGGTTGCGGTGATCTATTTTATGGTCACATGGGGAATAGCGGAGCTTCTTGGAATTCTTAAACATAAGACTGAACCCAAGAGAAGAAAAGATAAGAACATTCTGAAAGGGGTAGTAAGATGATTCGCATAAGCCATTTAAGAAAAGAATATCCTAACGTAACTCCGCTCAAGGATGTTAACGTAACAATCAATAAAGGTGACGTTATTTCTATCATAGGCCCTTCCGGTACGGGTAAATCCACGCTTATACGCTGCATCAATATGCTTGAAACACCGACTTCGGGTGAAATTTGGGTGGATGACCAGTGTATCACGGATAAAAAGTGTAATATTAATAAGATAAGACAGAAAATGGGAATGGTGTTTCAATCTTTCAATCTTTTTAATCACATGAACATCATCGAAAACCTTATGGCTGCGCCGATGGATCTTTTGAAAAAACCGAAGCAGCAGGCTTATGACGACGGAATGAAACTTCTTCGTACTGTCGGTCTTGCCGATAAAGCCTTTAACTATCCGGATGAACTTTCCGGAGGGCAGAAGCAGCGTGTGGCCATTGCAAGAACTTTGGCGATGGAACCGGAAATTATTCTGCTTGATGAACCGACCTCGGCTCTTGACCCGACAATGGTCGGAGAAGTACAGGCGGTAATCCGCGACCTTGCAAGGCAGGGACTTACAATGATGATAGTCACTCACGAAATGCGCTTTGCCCGAGAGGTTGCCAACCGCGTGTTCTATATGGACGAGGGCGGCGTTTATGAAGACGGCACTCCCGAACAGATTTTTGATAACCCTCAAAAAGAAAAAACCATACGCTTTATCAAGCATATAAAGGTCTTTGAAAGTCTTATCACTTCAAAAGATTTCGACTTCATCGGTTTCAACACAGGTCTTGAAGAGTTTGGAAGAAGAAATCAAATTTCGCAGAAATCCATTTATCGTGCGCAGGCATTTTTTGAAGAACTTTGCGTACAGATAATTCTTCCGGAGCTGCCGCGTGATTTTAAACTGAACATAACCCTTGAATATTCACAGGATGATGAAACTGTAATGATGCAGATTAAATACAGCGGAAAAAGTTTTGACCCGAAGGATTCCGACAATATACTCTCGCTCAAACTTGCCGAAAATGCGGCGCAAAGCATTGAGTACAGTGAAATTGATGAGGAAGAATTCACCAACCTTGTTGTTGCAAAAATCAAGTAAGGCATAGAAAAGGAAAGAAAATCTTATGTCTAAATATGACCTGAATTATACAAATATTGATGCGGCAAGCGAAGCTGTTGTTGCTTTTCTTTCAAACAACAAGGTGGATTCAAAAGATGTTCAGCGCATTCGTCTTTCAATTGAGGAAGTGTTGCTGAAATATCTTGACCGCTTTGATGAAAGCAAATCTTTTACTCTGGTCACATCAAAGCGGCTTCGCTCGCTTGTGATAGAACTTTCTATTGCCGGCGAAAGTTTTGATCCGTTTTCTGAAA
Organism: Acutalibacteraceae bacterium; assembly: GCA_045535475.1. Taxonomy (GTDB): domain Bacteria; phylum Bacillota; class Clostridia; order Oscillospirales; family Acutalibacteraceae; genus CAG-177. The sequence goes on from JAZSLR010000065.1 coordinate 9,847, forward strand.
ACGAAAACGGAGAAGCAACAATGCTGCACAGTCTGCTTTCCGGAATCGGCCTTGCTCCCGTATGGAGATATAAAAACGGAAAAAACATTGTTTCGTTTGTTGCAAAGAAAAAGAAACTTTCGCAAATATTACAGCTTGGTATTGCAATATTGGCGGCGTTTGCGCTTGGTGGGATTTGCTATCTTCTTCCTCAAAGCGTATCAAATTTTATTACCGAAGATGTCATTACCCCAATATTTAACACCTTTATGGGTTTGCTTTCCGCAATTTCGGGGCCGATTATTTTTCTTTCTGTCGTGTGGGGAATTGTCGGCATCGGAGATATGACCACCTTCGGAAAAATCGGAAAAAAGATGATTATTCGGTTTCTGGTGATTTCGGTTATTACCGGTGCTGTCGGAACAGCATTTTGTGCAGTGTTTTTTAAGCTCTCGTCAACGGGCGAAACCGCCTTTGCTTTTTCCGACCTCTATCAGATGATACTTGATATCGTTCCCGGAAATCTTATAGCTCCGTTTATTGAAGGAAACTCTTTGCAGATTATCTTTATCGCCATTATTTTTGGCATTGCGATGTTGGTTCTCGGGCACCGCATACCCGTTGTTACAAGCTTTATTGAACAGACAAACTCGGTTATGCAGCTGATTATGGGTGCGGTAAGTTCGTTTATTCCGTTTTTTGTGTTCGGAAGCGTTCTTAATATGATTGCGGGTAACAATTTTTCCTCGGTAATCAAAGCATACAAGCTGATTTTGGTCATGCTTCTTGCGGATGCTATATTGATGGCAATATATCTTTTTGCCGTATCCGTGAGAAAAAAGGCTGGCCCTTTCAACCTTCTGAGAAAAATGATTCCGACTTTCATTATTTGTCTTACGACTGCTTCCTCGGTTGCGGCATATCAGACAAACGTGGCTTGCTGCGAAAAAAAGCTTGGCATTGATAAGAAGATTATCAATATAGGTGTTCCTCTCGGCCAGGTTGTGTTTATGCCCGGAGCAGTTGTGCTGTTTCTATGCACCGCTTTCGGTATGGCCGAAAACTACGGCGTATCAATTACTCCGATCTGGATGCTCACGGTATTTATAATCAGCGTCGTGCTGGCAATTGCAGCGCCTCCGGTACCCGGAGCGGCCCTTACATGTTATACAATCCTGTTTACGCAGCTGGGCATTCCTGCGGAGGCGGTTGCCGTTGTAATCGCTTTGAACGTAATACTCGAATTTGTTACATCCGCCGTCAATGTTTTCTGCCTGCAAACGGAACTTGTTGAACTTTCCGGAAACCTTAATTATCTGGATGAAGAAAAATTAAGAAACTCCAGATAGCAGCAAAACATGATGGACAAGTATTGCGCGACTTTTATATTACGGTTAATTAACAAAAAAAGAGCCATTGGATTCGAAACAAAAGTCCAATGGCTCTTTTTTTGAATAATCTTAAGTTGTTGTAAAAATGTTGTATTAAGGCTTGATTGCCTCTCAAAAACCTAATGCTCATGCCATTTTCGGTTGATACATCATTATATCTCGTATTGAAAATGTTAATTTGCAAAATGACTTATAAACCATTTATTTTGAAAAGGATACAAATAATAATGTTGTTGAACAATAATTAAGACAAGTATTATTTTAATTGAAAATTTCGTTATAAACAATTTCTTCCGCCCTATTTCTGATATTGTTCATGCGTCCAACCCATTCCATTTGATTTCGCTCTTTGAGCATCTCGTTTACGCCTTCTTGCTCTGCAAATTTCCTGATTAAACCGTTGAACATGATTTGAGCACGGGCATCAACTTCTGCAAGATGTCTATTGAGCACGCCGCTTGTGAGAAGATTTGTATATAAAACTTTGCGGTGTTTTTTGATAAAACGCAGATAACGTTGGCCCCAAATTCCAATCTGATGTTTTTCTTCAGCCGGTAAAAGGGCGGGGAGATAATAATCTCCCCGCAGCGTATAGCTTATCCCGGTTCTCTCATTTATATAATGCTCTTTCATCTTTCATAATCTCCTTTCTTTTTGTTTCTTTTAGGCTGTTCATGTTTAATTTCCAGTTGAGGTGTTTTTTTCGATCCGATGGTTATTTCCCACTGGGAAGGTTTATTCTCCTCAGCTTTTTGAACAGCCTTTTCCAGCGGTTTTATAATTTCTTCAATGAATTTCATCACTTTCTTCGGTGCGATTTTTAAAGCTACAAGGAACGGTTTGCATT
>JAZSLR010000132.1:0-7212 GCA_045535475.1 Acutalibacteraceae bacterium
ATTATAGGAAAAAATTTAACTTTTGTCAAATTATTTGGTCCTATCATTTTGCGTAAGTGTTTCGGAAAAATAGAACCGCAAAATCAAGGGTAAAGGTCAAACTATACGCACCCCTCAATTACCGCACTCTGAGACCGTTGATATACAACGGTTTCAGAAGCTCTATTTGGTAAATTTTAACTGTAACGAAAGTGCTTTTTTATTACTTGATTTTAATTCATTATGTGGAAAAAGCAAACGCAAAATCGGGGTAACAGGTCAAACTATACGTACCCCTCGATTACCGCACTTTCAATCCCTTATGTATCAACGGTTTCAGGCTCTACTTTTCCTACGTTTTTCAAACTATTAAAAGGAGTTTTATATTTATGATTAATAACATTATTTCTTGTGAATTTAATATCGATACCGCCTGCGTTGAAGTCAAACTCACTGACGGCTCAGTGGTGTCAATCGACTGCATTGCCGTTGAAAACGAATACGCAAACAATATGTACGAAACATCAGAACTTGACTTTCTTATCTACAACGAACCTATGAGTTATGTCAGATTACTGCTCAGCGGCAAGATGGAAGAATATCTGCGAAACAATACAGATTATACTCCATTGTCAGATATGAGATAAATATTAAAACTCGGAATGCCGTTGCACTCCGAGTTTTATTGTTTATTCGGTCCACATCACTTCTGGTTCTTGTTCAAACACGTCGCTGAACGGATAATATTCATCAGTTCTTCTTTTTCCTTTTCAAGTTCAACCACTCGTCTGCTCAGATCACTGCCTTCATTAAGGAGTTTTTCTGTTTCCTTAATTCTTTTGCTCAATTCGTTTTCATATTTTTCTGTGCTTTCAATGACAGTGTTGAACTTTTCAAGGAAATTAGCAATTCTTCTGATATTGCCGCTCGGACTCAAACCCATTTCAACAGTAAACATTTCGCCCATAATTTTTAATATTATGTACGGCTTTTCGGGATGCTGGATTTCGGGCAAAACAATTTCCGTGCATAAGAATCGGATTGGATGCGGTGTCGGATTCTGATACAAAAATTCTTTTGTAATCATAACGGATTTGCTCCTTGCTTCTTTATAAAAATCTGAACTTGAATAGTTTGAAAGTCGTTGCTGTGCCAACTTTGCAGCTATCACTCGGCTCTTAGTTGCGGTAAGTTTTTCTTTTAATTCGGGCAATTCCTGTTCAAGATTTGCAACGGTCTTGTTTTCCTGTATAAGCAGAATTCTTGCGTTACGCAATTCATTTTCTTTTTCTGCAAGCTGTTTCATAAGCGGTTGCGAAAGTGCAAGCGCCTTCACTTCCGCATAGGTCAGAATGTTATTTTCAAGGTCTGTTATGCTTCGCTGATAAGAACTGCCGTTTAGAAACTGTGAAATGAATTTCTGCTTTGTTTCAAGAATCTGCCACGAATATGCATCAAAACTGCCTTCCGCAATATAGCGATATATACTGACATCTTTGTTTTCGTTTCCTCTGCGGAGAATTCGACCCTCTCTTTGCACCATATCGGCGGGTCTCCACGGCACATCAAGATGATGAATCGCTTTCAACTTCTGCTGCACGTTTGCACCGATGCCGAGTTTGAATGTTGAACCAATTATGATTCGTATTTTTCCTTCGTTGAATTCTTTGAAAAGTTTCAGCTTGGTACTTTCGGTTTTATAGCTGTGGATGAATGCGATTTCTTTTTCGTCAATTCCGTTTTCGCAAAGATGCATTTTCAGTTCTTTATAAACGCTGAAATCTTCGCCTTTCGGAGTTGAATAATCGCAAAAAATCAGTTGGGTATAATCCTTGTTTTCGTTATATATTTTAACAACGTTTTTGACGCAGTTATATATTTTTGAATACTTGTCATATCTCTGCTTTTTGCCGACAAGTTCAAGGCACAGAGCTGCTTTTCGTCCGTCGGTGCTGACTTTAAGCATATTATCCTGATACTTCTTAGCCTCTTTTGCTCTGATTGCTTCTGTTCTTTCACAAAGAGATTCCATATATTCTTTGAGCTGTGACGATTTTTCGATAACAACATCCGTATATTCATCAAAATCAGGTATTCCGTCAGCGGTTTTTACAGCGTGGAATATCGCAACCTCCGAAAACATTTTTGAAAGTTCGGGCAGGTTGAAAAACTTTGAAAATCTTCTCACAAATCTGAATTTTGAAGTGTCAACATCAACTTCACATACCTGCTCAGGTTTTGCGAACGTTTTGACCCAGTTATCAAAAACATCAAGCTTTGATTTTGCCATTTCTTCAGGCTGAAGATACATCTGCATTGCATATGCATCGGATATAGAGTTGCAAAGCGGCGTTCCCGTTGCAAGAACAGCACCTCTTCCGCCGTTGTTTATCTGAACGCTTCTGATTTTTTGCATCATTGCCATACATTTTGTTGACCCCGTGGTGTTGATACCCACAAGATTTTTCAGCTTTGTTCTGATTGGAAGATTTTTGAAATTATGAGCTTCATCAAGAAAAATCGTGTTGATTTCAAGAGAATCAAAAGTGATTTCATTGGGCGCAACATCAAAAGTGTCGAGAAAATCATTAGTGATTTTTTTGATATATTTTTTCTCTTGTTCAAGCGGTACAGAGCCCCACTTCCAACTGTAACTGTTTTTGAGTCGGCTGATGGAATCGTTTATTTCCGCAACTTTCTTTTCCATTTCATCTGTTACAAATTTAACGGATACAGGAATCATTTCAAAGCAACTGTAAGCGATGATGATTCCGTCATAATCGCCTTTCTGCATTTGACGGAGAACTTTCTGACGTATTTCGGGTTTGAATGTTTTGGGTTCAACGGTCAGAAGTTTTGCTTTCGGATATAAATCCGAGAAGATCTTCTCCCATTGACCGACAATATTGTTCGGTACAACAAACATATTCTTTCTTGAAATATTCTGCCTTCTCATTTCCATTGCGGCGGTTATCATAATATATGTTTTGCCTGCACCAACATCAAAAGCAAGTAGAGTGTTTGGGGTTGAAATGATTTTTTGAACCGCATCTTTCTGATAATCAAAAAGAGTGAAATCTTTATTCATGTCAGGAAAAACAAGATTTCTGCCGTCAAATTTCTTTGGCTTATATCCGGCGAACAGTCTGTTATAGTCCTCTTCAACCTGCCATATTCTGTCCTCGTCAAGCCATATCCAGTTTTTGAATTCTTCAATCATCACTTGCTGTTTTTCAAGTGCGGCAATAGTTTCAAATTCGTTGAAATAAAGACCGTCATCAAGAATTTTTATTTCACGAAGGTTGAGTGTTGATTCAAGAATCTGCAGAGCATTAAAACGGTCAGTTCCGAATCTTACGGTAATATTCGGATTTGAATATTGTTTTTTACCCTCTACAAACCAGCTGCCCGTTATCGGCTCATAAGAAACAAGGCTGACTCTGTTTTGCCGATTTTCACCGTAGGAAATCATATGAGCCGCAAACTCATTGATTATATCAACATTTATCCATGGTGCACCGAGAGAAACCTCAATATCCGTATACGGTATTTCGTGCGGTGTTCTCTCAACCTTTTTCTCAACATAAATCACATTTTTCTTTTCCTGAAGAATTTTCGCCTTATGATACATCTCAATCCATTTATCGAGGGTGAATTCTTCAAGGTTTTCTTCGGACAAGCTGTCAACAATCTCCGCTTCAGGAAGAACCTCGTTGATTCTGTGGCCCCTTATGGTGTAATCTTTGGCTTCATAGATGGAATAATCGCGGTCCATAAGTTCACGGGCAATCTGTTTTCCGAGCAGATCGCTGTCAACCGATGCGGAGATTTTGTCGGCAATATATCCTTTTTCTTTTTGTGCATACAAAGGCAGACTGTTTTTTATGAGTATGTTTTTGAGTTCAAGTTTCCAGAGAACAGAAAGCTGACTCCGTCTTTTAACCATCTGATTTACAGACGCTTTTCTGACAACATTGACTTTATCCTCTAATATACATATGATTCCCCAGAAATCAGGCACTTTTTCCTGTGCACTTTGCAGATGCTTATGGCTTACAACAATATAGTTGTAATCAAAGAATCGGTTATACTGAATTATCTGTTCATTAAGTCTGTTGTAATTGTCAAGGTCGCTTTTGATTTCATATCCCGTAAGATTATCGCTGACAACCATAACATCGCAGATTGAGTTGCCGATGCTTTTCTCCTGATAAATTCTGATTTCATCATTTAAGGATTGCAGATAGGCAATCAGAATTTTTCGAATGCTCTTATCGTTCATGTTCTCGCCTCCGTAATCAATTTAGCGGAAACGGTGAACCGAAAATGTCCCACGGCATATTGCATAATGGTGTCAATGATGATAGAATAAAAACAGAGGTGACAGTTATGGACTCAATGCAGCCGAAAAAATTGCTCATAATCAACATTCTTGATATTCTCAAAAAGTATACTGACGAAGATCACCGCCTGAGTCAGAAAGAGATTGCAGATATTCTTGAAACGGAATACGAAATGAAAGCTGACCGCAAGGCAATCAAGCGAAATCTGATGAACCTGATTGAATTCGGTTATGAAATCGAATACAGCGAGGCTCTGCGAATGGTCAAAAACAAAAAAGGCGAGCTTGAAGAGAGTCAGATTCTTTCAGATTTTTATCTTGTGCGTGATTTTACCGATGCGGAACTCCGTTTGCTGATTGACAGCCTGCTTTTTTCAAAACATATCCCCTATTCGCAATGCAAGGAATTGATTGAGAAAATCGAGGGACTTTCAAACAAGTATTTCAGAAATAAAGTAAAACATATCCGCAACTTACCCGAGAATATGCCGCAAAACAAAGAACTTTTTCTGACTATTGAAATTCTTGATGAGGCAATAAGCAAGGGCAAACAGGTGGCTTTCAAGTATAATGATATGGGAACGGATAAAAAACAGCACCCACGCAAAAACAGCGAAGGCAATGTTAGAGAATACATCGTTAACCCCTATCAGATGGTTGCAACAAACGGCAGATATTACCTTGTTTGTAATTATGACAAGTACAACAACGTATCAAATTACCGCCTTGACAGGATAACGGACATCCGCTTACTTGACACTCCCGTAAAGCCGATGAAAAAGGTTGAGGGTCTTGAACACGGACTTGATTTGCCAAAGCATATGGCGGAGCATATTTATATGTTTGCCGACAAGACCGAAAAGGTCACATTCAGAGCAAAGAAATACATTGTTTCGGAAATCATCGACTGGTTCGGCAAGGATGTAAAATTCAGCGATGAAACCGAAGACGAGGTTACGGCAGAGGTCAGAGTCAGCAGAATGGCAATGAAATTCTGGGCGATGCAGTACGGCGAGCACATCACCGTCACATCCCCTGAAAGCCTTGTGAATGATATTAAAAATGCACTGCAGAAAGCGGTGGAGAAATACGGAGAGTGAGGATATTTCAATGATAATTAATTATTTTTTCGAATTTGATGAAATGGGTAATGTTGCAAAGTACATCGGAACAGATCCCGAAAACGTATTCCCGATTCGATGCAGAAAGGTTGGTTCAGACAATCATTTTAACAACAATTTCACTAAACTGAAAAAAGCAAGAATTCCCGAAGGCACAGAAGTTATCGGTTACCGTGCATTTGCAAACTGTGTAAATCTGGAACATATTCAACTCCCGTCAAGCTTGAGATATATTGATTCTTCCGCATTTATCGGTTGCACAAATCTCAAAGAAATTGTTATCCCTGAAAACATAAAATTCATTGCTGAAGCAACTTTTGACACTTGCAAAAGTTTAGAAAAAGTCGTTCTGCCTGAAGGTCTTGTGCATATAGAAGCCTTTGCTTTTGCAGGTTGCAGTAATCTTAAAGAAATCAATCTGCCCGAGAGTTTGTATCGTATAGACGACAACGCCTTCGCTGGCTGTGAAAGTCTTGAGGAAGTAAACCTCCCCCAAAATATTCTGCGTCTTGGTGATAGTGTGTTTTCTGATTGTGTTTCATTAAAACGTGTGACAATGCCGAGAAGAATACCTATAGAGGGACACGGAATTTTTGAAGGAACAAAATTGAACGCTTTGCATTTTAATTTATAAGAAGGAGAATTGATATGAAAGAAACCAAATGGATTTATGCAAACAATGAAGATAACTCGTCCAGGTATCTGCTTGGAACAGAAGGCGAAAGACCGATATTTTGCTTTGGAATCAATCCCAGCACTGCTGAACCTAATGCGGTAGATAACACTATACGAAAAGTCACAAAAATTTCTGAACATAACGACTATGACAGCTGGATAATGCTGAACGTTTTCCCCGTCAGAGCAACAAAGTTTGATGATTTAGGCAAAAATCAAAAGCTCACAGAAAAAGAGCAAAGTGAACATAAAAAGAATTTAGAGTTCATAAAAGATACATTAAGCAGATATGAAAAAGTTGACATTTGGCTTGCGTTTGGCAATCATATTTTCCACCGAGATTATTTGCCGAATTGCTTTGTTGATATTTACAACGAACTGTCAGGTTTTGAAATAAATTGGTTTATGGTTAAAAAGAATAAAAGCGGTGCACCTGCTCATCCCTTATATCAAAAAGATGATGCTGATTTAAAATCGTTCGACCCGAGCGAATTAATCAATAAAAAAATACCTGAATTTTACACAAAACTTGAGAAGAAGAAAAAGAAAATCAAATAAATTCTGATATAATAATACTCATTAAAGGAGACACCGCCAATGAATAATGGTTTATTTGAAGATCTTTGGAACAGATACGAAGAAGAAAAGATAGATAAAAGCAACGGTGAATACCTTATAGAAGACGGTCTTGACCCAGATAATGCCAACCTGTATTTTGAGCAAAAAATAAAAGTTATGTTTGTGCTTAAAGAAAGCAATGAAGAAAACGTTCCAAGAGAAGAGCGAAAAAGAAAATCTATCTATAAAGAAAACGGGTGGTTTGCAAATTTTGGCTCTGACCGTGCAATGATAACGAAAATGATAAAAATGTATGGTTTTATACAGAATTTCAGCCCCAAAAATCCCGGAACAGTTAAGGAACAAAGCGTAAAAGCTGAAAGCAGATATAATTTTGCTTTTATGAATCTGAACAAACACGGAAACGGAAAAGTATCTTGTGATACAAACTTAAAATCGATTATAGAAAAAGATGCCGCCTTGTTAATAAAACAAATAGAGTTGCTTAAACCCGATATTATAGTATTTGGTGTTAAG
>JAZSLR010000064.1:0-3405 GCA_045535475.1 Acutalibacteraceae bacterium
GTTAAATGTATCATATTCGGATAAATAGAACCATTACCGAGACCTATAAGGAATAAGCCTACAACTGCAAAAACGCCATTCAAAGGAAGGAGCATAATAACAATTGCCGGTGCAAGAATTACACAACCTATAAAAATACGTTTCCAGGTTTTAATTTTATTGGCAAGTAAACCTGAAACAAAACGACCTATAGACATTCCGACATAATATACAGTAAGTGCAAGTGCTCCGTGTTCAATTTCAAACCCTTTTTCTTCTACTAAATATGTACTTCCCCAGACTCCGCAAGCATACTCAATTGCATTTGTCATAAGCATAATTATCCAGACTTGTCTTACTTCTGATTTTTTTATCATTTCTGCAATTGAAAGGGTTACTCCGCTTTCTTCATCCGTTTCTTGTGTTGAAGAATTCTTTTTCCATAACGGAACAGAAAATATTAATAACAACGCAATAGCAAACTGAACATAAAAAGCATAGCGATAACCACCGCGCCAACCGACATTACTGAACGCTTGTGACATAATATAAGGACTTAACGATACCCCTACACCATAAAAGCAGTGAAGAAAATTCATATGACTTGCTTTACAGTGAAGAGCCACATAATTGTTAAGCCCGGAATCAATTGCACCGGCACCAAGCCCTAAGACAATGGCTAATGGTATCATAAACAGGAACGACGGCACCAGAGAAAAGCCAAGCAAAGAAAGTGCAGTCATAGCAGTACTGAAAGCTGTAACCTTTGCAGTACCCAATTTATTGAGAATTCTTGTACTGAACATACTTGAGAGCACTGTACAACCAGAAATTAAAAACGTAAGAATACTCACCATTTCAACAGGAATACCAAGTTCTGTATGAATTGCAGGCCAGGCAGAGCCGATAAGCGAATCGGGAACTCCGAGCCCTATAAAAGCAATATAAATAACGATTAAAAGTAAGCTTGTCATAATACATCTCCGCAAATTCTTATTTGTCGGACTGATTATATCACACATAATTTGAATTTACAATCGGGTGCGGGTGTCCTTATAAAATGAAATATGGCTATGACATATGAAATAAAATTCGCCCATAACATTTGCGAAGCAAATATTTCATACGCGTCAGCGTATTTCACAGCGAAGCTATTTCATTCGCCGTAAGGCGAATTTCATTGAAAAAGAAAAGACACGCTGTTGCGTGTCTTTCTTTTTCTGGCAGTACGTCTCACTTTAGAACCGGAGTTCGACGAATTGGAATTTATCAGATACGATTACTCGTTCAGAATTAATCGGCGGCGCTTATGCACAGAACCATATCGGTTGCCTGCGGCCTGTCGCCAATGTAATATGTACCAAACCGAGTGGCAGTGAATTCATATTCCTCGGAGTATTCGCCATTGATAGGGTTGAACCATTGATATGTATAACTTCCGTTCGGAACGAGGTTTCCGACTGTGCCTGTTTTTATTCCGCCGTAATACTTAGTGTTTGCATTCTGAGCAATGGATTCATCGGTAAACGAATAGAAATATATAACGATTTCGCTGTTATCTTCATTACCTGCATAAGCATAATAAACATTGTTTGCAGGCACAAAATATGATTTATTGTCAAACCTCGGAATAAGATTATACCACTTTGTGCTTTCGAGGAAATCACGCATATATCCGACTTGATATGAGCTCTCATATTCAAGTGCGTCCTGCCATGTTGCGTTGATTTTTTCTTGGCTCGTTATTGTGTCAACGCCGTCTGAACTGTCATTTTCTTCGTCATAAACATTAAGGTAGCTCCAAGTGTCATGGCCGCCCCAACCATAGCCGTACATACCGCTCAGATATGCTATCCAGCCTTGCATTCTGGAACCGAAGTTTTTTGTCCAGAGATAACAATACTGACCCTCATAATTAATTGCAGGTTTGCCTTGTGAGTTATACCAGCAATCTTTTTCAACGCGAAAATCGCTTTGCTCCGTTTTTGAAGGATGCCATTGAACAGCGTAAAAATTATGCGATTTTATATCTCTGAAACAGGAAGGCTCCGCATCCTTAAAATAAACCTTGCATTCATCCGTTGCTCCCTTGCCGTTGCCGTAAACTGATGTTGCACCAACGTTTTCCATATGAGCAGAAAGTGGATGGTCATACACATCGTGTTTTGCTATATATTCCGCGATAAGCTTGTAAGGGTTGTTTTCTAATCCCCATTCGGGATGGTTTGTTTCACTCCAATAAAAATCGTTGTCAACCTCTTGACCGAGAGTCCATATAACGGGATATGCGCTGTATCTTGCGACCCAGTAACGGCTGACTTTTTCAAGGTAAGCTTTTGCCGAATCAGACGGTTCATTGCCGTTGAAACCGCCGTTGTTTGAAATCAGAGGCTCAATAAAATAGGAGAAGAAAAACTGTGCATTTGCGTGAACAAGACCGTTTTCGGCAATGATGCGGAATTTTTCGTCATAGTCTGCAAGTCCTGACTTATCGTCTTCGGTTATGCCGTTTGTGAAATCAAACTTTGCTCCGATAGGTTCACTCTGATATACTGTAAAGCCCTGCGAAACACGCTTTTCGCATATTGTTTTAACCATATCAACGGTTTCGTCACCGAGGCTCCAATGTGTATCACCAAGGTAGAAAAACGGTGTGCCGTCATCATAGGTAAAATACTTATTACCTGCATTTGTTGTGACAAAACCGTGTTTATAGATATCGTATTCGCCGCTGTATTCAGAACAGATGACTTTGCCTGTTCTGCTGTCAAGCGAAGTGTTTTCGGCATCCGTGCAGACAGTTCTGAAATACCAATCACCTTCGGAGGGGCAAGCAAAACGGACTTTCCAGATGTTACCGCCGTCCCAGAAAGCAGGGATTTTATAAAGTCTGCCGTTGCCCCAAAGATGCAGTTCAACATCAACATCATTGAATGGGCTTGCATATGATTTTTCGCTTTCAAAAGCAATTTCATTTGCGACCCAGGTTTCCGCATTTAATGTCTGCTCGGGATTCTCAATCGGCTCGCCTTTATATTCAATCCAAGAATGAGGATTTACCGTTGCAGAGGGTATATCGGTTTCGTCCGTACCTTTGATTTTGTTAATTAACTTCGCAAAACAGTTTACAACTATACCGGTAATTTCTTCTGCTGTGTTTATTATTACAGGTGTACCCGACTTAATCCCGTTTGAAGCATAAGTGGGGAGTATAGTAAATGAAAACATCACAGAAAGGCAAAGAAGTAAGGAAATATGTTTTTTAAATTTCATAAACGCCTCCAAAAATTCTTATTTACAAAACTGATTATAGCATACATAATCTGAAATTACAATCGGGTGCGGGTATCCAATAAATAAATCAGGCGGAGCCTTGTATATCATCAATTCCGTAAGGATTTGCATATCATCAAAACGAAGTTTTGT
>JAZSLR010000051.1:0-4508 GCA_045535475.1 Acutalibacteraceae bacterium
ACGTTATATGGATATCATCCTTTCGGGCGAAATCGAGAATCCCGTTCTTATTGATAAATATATGATGGGTACAGAGCTTGAAGTTGACGTTATCTCCGACGGCAAGGATGTTCTTATCCCCGGTATTATGGAGCACGTTGAAAGAGCCGGTGTTCACAGCGGTGACTCAATCGCTGTTTATCCGCCCTATAATCTCAACGATAAGATGCGCGAGACCATCTGCGACGTTTCCGAAAAGCTTGCTCTTTCTCTTGGCACAAAGGGCCTTGTTAATATTCAGTATCTTATCTATCATAATCAGCTTTATGTTATCGAGGTTAACCCCAGAGCATCGAGAACAATTCCTTATATCAGTAAGGTTACCGGTGTTCCTATGGTTGACATTGCATCAAAGGTTATGATCGGTCAGCCTCTCAAGGACCTCGGATACGGCACGGGTCTTTATAAGACTCCCCCCTACTTCACAGTTAAAGTTCCCGTATTCTCATTCGAGAAGCTTTCAGATGTTAACTCAATCCTCGGCCCCGAAATGAAGTCAACCGGTGAAGTTCTCGGTATCGGTAAGACAACTGCCGAAGCTCTTTACAAGGGACTTACATCGGCAGGCTTCAAGATTCAGCTTCCCACAGCAGAAAAGAATATCGGCATTCTTCTGAGCGTTGACAGCCACGATATGCTTGATGCCGTTTCACTCGCAAAGAAGCTTGACGACCTCAAGATTAACATTTACGCAACCAAAGAAACTGCAGATGCAATTTCACAGCTCGGCATTGACGTTGAATATGTCAACAGCAGATATGATGACAACTCTGCAATCTATGAACTTCTCGAAAGCGGCAAGATTGACTATGTTGTTTATACCGGCGCTCTTCAGGATTCAACAATGGGCGATTACATTGCTCTTCACAGACGTGCAATCCAGCTTTCAATCGCTTGCATCACATCTCTTGATACTGCAAACGCACTTGCAGATATTATCGCAAGCCGTTTCAATCAGCAGAACACAGAGCTTGTTGACATCAACAATATGCGTACCGAAAGACAGACTCTTAATTTTGTCAAGATGGATGCATCGGGTAATGACCACATTGTTATTGAAAACTTTGACAATTCAATCACCTGCCCCGAAAGCCTCTGCGTAAGCCTTTGTGACAGAAATCACGGAGTCGGCAGCGACGGTATTCTTCTTGTTGAGAAGTCAGACATCGCTCAGGTCAAGATGAGAGTGTTCAACCTTGACGGCAGCGAAGGCAGAATGGGCGGTAACGCAATGCGCTCGGTTGCAAAGTATGTTTATGACAAGGGTTATGTTGATACCGAAACAGTAACAATCGAAACCGCAAGCGGCGTCAAGAGCGTTGAACTTTATACAATGAACGGCAAAGTAAGCTCTGTTTGCGCCAATATGGGCAAGGCAGACCTTGAAAATGCTGTCACAAGCACAGTCGGCACCAACAAATTCATCGATTATCCCGTAACAATCAACGGCGAAGAACACAGAATCACCTGCGTTTCAATGGGTAACCCCCACTGTGTTGTATTTGTTCCGAGAGTTGACACAATTGAGATTGAAAAGGTTGGCCCCAAGTTTGAAAAGGCTGACATCTTCGCTCACAGAGTAAATACCGAATTCGTCAGAGTTGTTAATGAAACAACCCTTAAGATGAGAGTCTGGGAACGCGGTAACGGCGAAACTCTTGCCTGCGGTACGGGCGCTTGCGCAGCGGTTGTTGCAGCTGTTGAAAACGGATTCTGCAAGAAGAATACCGACATCACAGTTAAAGTGCGCGGCGGCGACCTTATCGTTAATTACAGCGACGAAGGTGTGTTCCTTACCGGCTCAACAAAACTTGTTTTTGAAGGTTCACTCGAATATTAATAAATCAAGGCAGTCTCTTATTGAGACTGCCTTTTTTATGTTTTGTAACTATACTATATTTCTACACCATATTATCCTGCTTTTTAATTCCGAACAACATTCTTAATATTCCCCGCAGAGCTTTCGGACTGCGAACAACAACGATTTTCACCATCAGAGCCCCCTTCAATAAAATCTGCAAAGGCTCAGACCTGCAAGAATCATAATTCCGGCAATAATTAGAATTGCCAATGTGTAAGGGAACAGTGCCGCAACAACCATTCCGATTGCAAACGCAATCAAAACAGAGCCTCTGGAATTATATCTCAAAAAATCACCGCCTGAAGATACAGCTTGAGTCTTTGCTCATTACAGTATAATCAGCGGTGATGTTTTTCGTTACCGTTTTTTAATTCCCAATCTTTTATGTTTTTTGCCTGCTCCATCATAGTGCAATAGCTCTCGTGACGGCTAACGGGAATTTCTCCGTCCTCAACAGCCTGAATAATTCTGCATCCTTTATCCTTCATATGAAGACACGATGTGAATTTGCACTGACCAAGATAATCTTCAAATTCTTTAAAGGCATACGGTAAATCTTCTTTGAGGATTATTTCAGTTTCTTCTGCATCAAATGATGAGAAACCCGGCGTATCCGCAACATATCCGCCCTCGACCTTAAAAAGCTCGCTGTGGCGTGTTGTGTGGCGTCCTCTTCCGAGTTTATCGCTGATTTCACCCGTTTTAAGAGCTAATCCGGGGTCAATAACATTTAACAGCGATGATTTTCCGACACCTGAATTGCCGCAAAAAGCGCTGATATGATTTTTCAATTCGGCTTTAACAAGGTCAACACCTTCGCCCGTAACACAAGAAACAGCAAAAGATTTAATGCCTGCCTTGGTATAGATTTCAACATACTCATCAGCATTTTCAAGGTCGCTCTTCGTGAAAACAACAATAGGCTCAATGCCTTTTGTTGCCGCAAGCGCTGTCAGTCTGTCAATAATAAGCAGAACGGGTTTCGGCTCACAAACGGATGAAACGATAAACAGTCTGTCAACATTCGCAACGGGAGGTCTTTGAAAAACAGAGCCTCTTTCGTGAATTTCATCAATTGTGTTTTCGGCGTTATCATTAACGCTGATTGAAACACGGTCACCCGCAAGAGGCTTTATCCCCGATTTACGGAATACTCCCCTTGCTTTGCATTCGTATATCTCACCGGCGGCTTCAACATAATAGAAGCCGCCGATACCTTTAATTATAATTCCGTCAAGTTTAGACACTTAATCAAAGTCCTTCCTTCTGTCCGACAACAAGAGTAATTTCGGTATTAGTGTCGTAAGTCTGTGTAATTCCCATTATTCCCGAAGCAGTAGCAGAAGGAGTCTGCGAAAGAACAATTCCGTTATCTGAATCGGAATAAACAACCTGATAAGCAATGTGAATCTTGTTAACATTAAATCCGCTTGCGGAAAGATGGCTGATGGCCTGGCTCATTGTCATACCGACAACCGAGGGCATCTGCTTGCGTCCGGAAGGAATGTTGAGTGAATTTGAATATGCTCCGTTTTTAACAACAGCGGGATTCTGAGTAAAGTCAACAACGCAGGTGTAATATTCTTTATTGTTAATATAAATCTTTACAGATACATCCACACCGCTTCCTGAAATCTTGAAGGGATACTCACTTCCGTCAAGAAGAAGAGATTTATTCATAACAGACTCGTTATTAACGAAAACCTCAAAGCTTCCTCTTGAGCCTGATGAAGGGAGATTAAGTCTGATTTCAGCTTCGCTTGATTCGGGAATACCGTTACTGATAACAATCGACACCTTGCTGTTAGGCATAACCTTCTCGCCGGCCTCGGGTGACTGAGCAATAACAGTGCCTGCGGGCTCATTGCTGTTTTGCTCTTTGATTTCAGGATCCATAACAAGCTGAGCGGATTTAATCATCGCTTCAGCCATTTCAACATCCCATCCGACATTCACCACAGACGGAACTTCAACCAAATCCTCATTGCTTGCATAATAAACAATAATAACAGTTCCGCTGTCAACCTCTGTGTCGGCTTCAGGATCGGTTTTGATAACTTTGCCGAATTCCTCGGTAAGGCTGAGCATAGGAGTAAGCTTTACAATAAGACCCTTGTTTTTAAGAGTCTGCTCAGCAAGCTCGTGACCGTAACCGATAACACTCGGAACAACGATTTTTTCTTCATTCTGAACAATAGCAAGCTGAACAACATTGCTGTTTTTATCAAGCTTCTGACCGCTGTCGGGTTCCTGATCAAAAACAGTTCCGTTTTCATAAGCACTGTTCGATATTGTACTGATTTCGAATCTGTAAGCCGAATACTTTGAATTATCCTTAATCTGGGTTTCATAATTCATTCCCACAAAATTAGGAACGCTTGCCGAAGTGTTTCTGAAAACATCGGTAAAGAAATAAGTAAACGCAAAGGCAACAAGTGAAATAACAAGCAATCCGATTATAACACCGATTGCAATAAGACCTCCCTTGCCTCTTCTTTCATCGTCATCCGAATCATCGTAATCATCATATTCAGGCATCTGAACCGGCGGAGGCGCAACGGGAGTTTTGATAGCAGGCTGAGCAGTCACACCCGAAGGCTTTCTGGGC